>CAZOSR010000031.1:0-2503 GCA_964582445.1 uncultured Coriobacteriaceae bacterium
TCGTTGGTCCAGGCCATGGCCGCCCCCTACGCCGGTGCGTACACGACGGCCAGGATGCGCGCCGAGCCATCGCCCGCGGCACGCACCTGGTGCGGCACGATCGAGTCGTAGTAGATGCTGTCGCCGGCCTCGAGGGTGTGGGTGGACTTGCCGTACTCGACCTCAAGCGTACCGTCGAGAACGTAGAGGAACTCCTCGCCCTCGTGGCTGGAGAGCTTGTGCTCACCGGGCGCAGCTGGCTGCACGTCTATCAGGAACGGTTCCATGTGGCGCGATGCCTTGCCACTCGCCAGCGAGAAGAAGTCGAGCACGCCGGCATCGCTGGAGGTTTCGAGGCTCTTGATGCGGGTGACGGCTTCCGCCTGGTCGCGCCGCGTGACGATGGGGCCGAGCTCGGTCTCGTCATCGAGCAGCGTGCCGAGCCGTACGCCGAGCGCACGGGTCAGCTTGATGAGCGGCGTGAGCGATGGCGCCACCTCGCCGCTCTCGAGCGCGAGCACGGTGGCCGCGTCGCAGGCACTGCGTTCGGCGAGCTCGTCGACGGACAGGCCGAGTGACGTGCGAAGCGTCGTGATCTTGCTGCCGATCCGATTGCCGGTCGTCATGGGCGTACCCCTTCCCCGTGTGCGCCCGCGGCCGTCTCGCCGCGGTACGTGCATGATAGCGGAAGGCGATGGTACTTCCCGAACGGACGTCAGCTCTCGAGCGGCACGGTGAGGACGGCGCGCACTGCGACGCGAGATCGATCAGGCTGATCCTCGGATGTTGGCGAGAACGAGGAGTGGCATCCCATCCACCTCGAAGCAAGCCGTAGCATGAGAGCCACAGAGCACCGCCCATTCGTCGAGCGGGTAGCTCAGCACCGCCGGTGGTGAGAGCCAGGTGTGCTCGACCGGCTCCATGTCCAACACCAGGCGCCCGGCGGTCACGTTCGCAAACTCGGCGAGCGCGCACTCAGCACGTACGTGCTCAGCAGCGGCTGCCGCATGGTTCATCGCCGCACAAGCCATCCGCACACACAGCGCAAGCGGTGCAGCCACGGACACCACCCCGGCCAGGGCGCCACGCATGCCCACGTGGGCGACCAGGCATTGCTCGACCGAGGGTCGCGGCTCGGTCGAAGCGTGTGCGCTCACGCCCACGAGCTGCCCGAGCACATCGCAGACAACGCGCTCAAGGATGTCGCGCGGGCTGACGACCGGACCATGGTGCAGGGACTCCTCTGGTGGTCGCATCGACCACGGATGACCCGATACCTCATGCGCTGACATGATCCCCCCGCATTGACTCGTATGTGTGGACACGGGGATCCCCCATCCCGGTGCCAGTGCGGAGGATAACGTATGCGAACCCGATATGGTTACGCGCAACCACGCGCGCCAGCGCTAGCGGATACCGGCTCCGGGGTATACGTGTCCTGGTGTTTCGAGCGCGTGCCGACATCGCAGTGAGGGGATCGCCATGGCCACGTACTCTGCCCGATCGGACAACGCAGCAGTCGTCCTTTCGCCTGCGGGCATACTCGCTTCGGTAGCCGGGGCCGCAGGTCTGGCAGTGGCAATGACGCTTCTGTATCGCACGATGGCCGTGATCATGGAGACCGAGGGCGGTTTCGTGGCCACCGGCGGTCCTTACGAGATCGCCCATCCGGCGCCCGACTGGGCCTGGCTCGTGCCGATCTCCATCCTCTCGCTCTTCGCGTTCGGCGGACTCAGTCTGTGGGCATCGATGCGGGGGTGGGGGCTGAACCCGATCGCGTACGCCTGGTCCGCGCTCTTCCTGTCGCTCGGCTGGAACTTCCTGCGCCTGGGACTCATCGACCCACCCGAGGGACAGGGTGCCGCATGGGGCTGGATAGTCTCAGGAGTAGCGTTCTGGCTGATGGGACTCGGACCAGCGCTCGGCCCAGTATGGAGGCACATCGCTGCCTTGAAGTATGGACCCGACGCTCTCACGGCCGGTGTGCGAACAGGCCCATTCGGCCTGCCGATCGTGAAGACCAGCCCACCATACGTCGTGGCGCAGGTCATCGCCGTGGCTGCGGGAATCGCCGGGGGGCTCGCGCTCTTCGGAGCGATCGCCGGGTGAAGCGCCCGGCTCAGTACACCTCGGGCACGTAGGTCTGCGAATCGATCGGCGGTCGCACGTAGCCGATGTCCGACGTCTTGCGCGGCGGCAGCTTGAACGGCGCGGGCAAGACATCCTCGTATGGGATCTGAGAGAGCAGGTGATGGATGCAGTTGAGCCGCGCACGCTTCTTGACGTCGCCCTCCACGACCCACCATGGTGACTCCTTGGTGTCCGTGTACTTGAACATCTCGTCTTTGGCGCGTGAGAACTCCTCCCAGCGGTCACGTCCCTCCAGGTCGATCTTGGAGAACTTCCAGCTCTTCATGGGATCGTTGATGCGGTCCTGGAACCGGCGGTCCTGCTCCTCGTCCGAGATGGACAGCCAGTACTTGATGAGGATGATGCCGCTGCGCTTGAGCATGCGCTCGAAGTC
>CAZOSR010000031.1:2603-13843 GCA_964582445.1 uncultured Coriobacteriaceae bacterium
CGCAGGCCTTCCTGCTTGACCCACTCCTGCAGCTTCACAAGCTCCAACTGCAAACGTGCGAGTTCCTCTTCGTAGACACGTTTCTCGATCTTCTTCGGCTTGGGGCCGTCTGGGTCATCGGCATACGCACGGTAGACCTCCGCATCGGCCCGGTCCTTCTTGCTCTCGCGCTTGCCCATCGCCTGCCCCCTAGCCTTTGCCGGTCTTGCGCTTGTGCGGCGTGCCCTTGCGCTTTCGTTTGGCGGTGACACTCCGCCTCATGCCGAGGAGTGCCTCCTGCGCGCATACCGGCGGCGAACCCTCGGCCGTGACCGCCCGCACGTACGTGCCGTCGGACTGCATGACGCGCCGCTTCGTAGTGTCGGCGAGGTACGTGCCGAGAATCTCCTCACGCAGCCGCTTCACCAGCTTGGGATCGCGCACCGGCGCCAGCACCTCGACGCGCCGGTCGAGATTGCGCGGCATGAGATCGGCGCTGCCGATGTAGACGTCCGGCTCCCCCGCATTGCCGAACCAGTACACACGGCTGTGCTCGAGGAAACGCCCGACGATGCTGGTGACGCGGATGTTCTCGCTCACACCGGGCAACCCTGGCCTCAGGCAGCACACGCCGCGCACCAACAGATCAACCGCCACGCCGGCCTGTGACGCCTCGTAGAGCAGCGCGATCATCCGCTGGTCCACAAGCGAGTTCATCTTGAAGACGATCTCACCACCCAGACCGGCCCTGGCGTGCTCGATCTCGCGCCTTATGAGCCTGGAGACACCCTCCCTGAGTTCGACGGGGGCCACCAAGAACCGCCGGTAGTCGGTGGTCCGTGCGTATCCGGTGACGAGATTGAAGAGCGCCGAGGCGTCCTCTCCCATCTTGTCATCGCAGGTCAGGAGGCCCAGATCGGTGTACAGGGTGGCCGTCACGGTGTTGTAGTTGCCCGTGCCGATGTGCACGTACCGGCGGATCCTCCCGGCCTCGCGTCGTACCACGAGCGCGACCTTGCTGTGCGTCTTGAGGCCGACGAGTCCGTACACGACATGGACCCCCGCAGCCTCAAGGGCGCGCGCCCACTCGATGTTGCTCTCCTCGTCGAAGCGCGCCTTCAGCTCCACGAGACAGGCGACCTCCTTGCCGGCAAGCGCCGCGTCCATGAGCGCCTCGACTATCGGTGAGTTCTTGCCCACGCGGTACAGCGTCATCTTGATCGCGAGCACGTCCGGATCGTGAGCGGCCTGCCGGATGAGGGCGACCACTGGCTCAAACGACTCGTACGGATGGTGCAGCAGGATGTCGTGCTCTCGGACCGCCGTGAAAACATCGGCCTCCGCACCAGCCTCCACCGGCACCGTGAGGGCCGGCACGAACGGCTTGTACTTAAGGTCCGGCCGGTCGATTCCTGCGAGCCCGAAGAGCTCGCTCATGCCGAGCGGCGGCGCAACGGTGATGACGTCAGGGGGATCCATGTCGAGGTTCTCAACAAGGATGTCACGGATGTTCTCGGGCATCGTGGGCTCTACGGTCATGCGTACCACTGAGCCGAAGCGCCGCTGCCGGACACCCTGCTCGATTGTCTCGAGCAGATCATCCGCCTCGAGCTCCTGGATGACCATCTCGGCGTCGCGGGTGATCCTGAAGGGATGCGCTGCGACCACCTCATAGCCCGGGAAGAGCGTGCCTGCATGCGCCATGAGCAGCTGCTCGAGCCAGACGAACGCATGCTCACGCGAGTCCCCGCCTTCGGCGTTCACCGGCACGAATCGCGGCAACGCCTTGGGAACCTTCACCCTGGCGAACCGCTCCTCGCCGTCGGGACCCTTCACGACGATCGCGATGTTCATGCTGGCATTGGAGATGTGCGGAAACGGCCGTCCCGGGTCGAACGCCAGCGGCGTGAGCACGGGGAACACGTCCGAGGCGAAGTACGCGTCGGCGGTCGCGCGCTGCCTGTCGTCAAGCTCCGCGTAGTCAAGCAGATGGATGCCAGCAACGGCAAGTTCGCTCTTGAGCGCGTAGAAGCACTCCCGGGCGGATTCGATCATTCCGGGCACGCGCTCACGGACGGCGGCAAGCTGCTCGGCAGCGGTCAGGCCGTCATCCGAGAGACCGCCGACACCCGCTGCCACCTGCTGCTTCAGG
Organism: uncultured Coriobacteriaceae bacterium; assembly: GCA_964582445.1. GTDB lineage: Bacteria > Actinomycetota > Coriobacteriia > Anaerosomatales > Anaerosomataceae > Anaerosoma. Next base: position 4,735 of record CAZOSR010000031.1, read on the forward strand.
CCGGCAACGCGCACCATGTAGAACTCGGAAAGGTTGGAGCTGAAGATTCCCAGGTACTTGGCACGCTCGAGCAGCGGATTCGCGGGATCGAACGCTTCCTCGAGGACGCGCTCCTGGAAGCGCAGCAAGGCAAGCTCGCGATTGATGTAGAGCGACGGGTCATCAAGCTGCGTAGCCTTGCGCACCGACATGCCACAACACCCCTTCGTACCGAGATCGCCCTATCCCCAGTGTAGCGGTAGCGGCGGCATATGTGCCGGAGATTCGGGCCTCAGCGGGGACAAGACGGTCACCGCGATGCGCGCACTTGCCCATCGCCGCCAAGCGGATCAAGCAGAGCTGCGGAGAGCGTGTCCACCGGGTAAGCCGCGCTGAGCTCGACGAAGCGCTCGGCAGCAGCCGCACCGACCGGCGTCAGTGCCGCAAGCACCGTATCAAGCTCCTTCCGGCGCACGCCGATCGCCGCAGCTGAGCCGTCGCTCTGCCGCTCCGCGATCACCTCCGCAAACACCTGCAGATCATGCATCTCGCCCAGCGAGTCCTGGAACCCCCTGAGCGTGTCGTACAGGGGCCCGAACGTCTCGTCGTAGCAGGGGGCGAACACCTCCGCCGCATAGCGAAGCTCCTTGAAGGCGATACGCAACCGATGGTACTGGGTCAGGTCGGACTCGCGGGCAAGCGGGGCCCATGTCGCCCGCACGGTCTTGAGCCGATCGGTGATCGCATCGCGTGCGATCGCCGCCAGAGGCTCACCCGTGATCGCGCCACTGCCCACGCGATCGATATCACGCTCCAGTCTCGCGCGATCCGCGAGCAAACCGAGCTCCGGCAGCTCAGCCACGAGGCGCCCGAGGTCGCGTTCGCGCTGGCCCAGGGCATACCCCGCGAGGAAGGCGGCGGCGCGCTGTCCACCGGCATCAAGCCCGGGCAGCACCTGGGATAGCGCATCGACGAAGACGTCCGCATCCCGCACGGGGCCGAACGCGCGCGTGAGATCACGAACGCGCCTGCGCCACCGCCGGAGCCCGCCGTCTGCGTATGCCGGAGCGAGCAGTCGGAGTGCCTCGCGGAGGCGACGAGAGGCAACGCGCAGATCATGAACGAGATCCGCCTCCACCCCGTCCTCACAGGCCGCCTCGAGCTCGAGCAGTGCGGACACCCGTGCGCGCAGTATCGCAGGCGCAGCGAGGATGAGCGGCGTGTCCGCATTCACCCCGGAGATCGCTAACCGCCCCTGCATCGAGCCTCCTCGGCCGAGTGTCATGACGTGAGTGTATCCTCCGTGGCCCGACCCGGACACCTCGTCTGGCGAAAGCCGCGGCGTGCTCACTGAATGCCACCGCTTGATGCCACCGCACCCGGGGTACACACAGGCTACGGGATGCGGGCAGGCGCTTCCCAGGCACCACGTATTGGAGACTCCATGGCCGTGAAGAATCCGGACCTGATCCCGCTGTTCGACGAGATGAAGGTGCTCATCGAGCCGTTCGCTGAGTACTTCACCGTGCGTCGTGACGAACCCGGCGCGTACGAGCTGTGGTCAGAGCGGGACATCGTGATCGATGGGCGGAAGCGCCATGAAGTGTTCTTCGCAGGCCTGCTCATCCAGAAGAGCTATGTCGGCTTCTACTTCATGCCTGTCTACGCCGAACCTGAAATGCGGCGGGTCTTCGGGTCCGAGTTGCTGGCACTTCTCAGAGGCAAGTCCTGCTTCCACATCAAGCGTTTGACACCCGAGATCAGTACACAGGTGAAAGATGCGCTCGTGGCAGGGTACGAACTCTACGTGCAGCGCGGCTGGGTCTAAGACGGAAGGCATGACGATGACCTGCTATATGAAGCACCTCGGGTGGTTGTTCCGGGTGCTGGAGCTCGACAACGATGCAGGCAACCGACATCGGCTGGACCGGGCGATCAAAGACGCGCTTGGGCTTGCACCTGATGCGCCCTGCGATGACGTGGAGGCCTATCTCACCGCGCTCTCAGGCGAAGAGCGCTTCGAGCTGATCGACACGCTGGAGCGCGCGCTGGCACAGTGATGTCACCTGGAGATGTCGCCCAAGCAGAAGGGCCGCCCTCAAGGGGCGGCCCTTCGTATCCGCATACGACCGCACTGCTACGCAGACGTCCACCCTGCGTCGGCCGGTATGCATGCACCGTTGATCATCTTGGATTCATCCGATGCCAGGAACAGCGCGAGGTTCGCGATATCAGTCGCCTTCAGCTGACCCGGGATCGCAGCATAGTAGGTCTGCGAACGCGCAAGGCCGCCCTGATCCATCTTCGTCGGATCCACGCTCTGCATGATGTTGGTCTCCACAGCGCCCGCGACGATCGCGTTGCAGCGGATACCCTCTTGCGCATAGCGGAACGCCGTGTTCCGTGTGAGGCCGATGACGCCATGCTTGGACACCGTGTACGCGCAGCCTGCCGCGCCACCACCGACACCGGCCACGGACGCCGTGTTGATGATCGAACCGCCGCTGCCCGCCTTCATCGCGGGAATGGCTTTGCGGGTCAGGTAGAACGGGCCATTGGTGTTGATGCCGATGACACGCTCCCACATCGCATCATCGGTCTCAGCCGCGCCGGCATTGAGGTCCATGACGCCCGCGTTGTTGCACAGGACGTCCACCTGGCCGAACGCCTCGACCGCCTTGTCAACGATGCTCTCACAGTCGGCCACGAGCGCCACGTTGCCCTGCACGCCGACGATCTCCCCGCCCGCGGCCTTGACCTCCGCGACGACCTCATCAAGCGTCGCCTGGTTCCACTCGGCAGCAACGATCTTGGCCCCCTCGGCAGCGAAGAGGTTCGCCATGGCGCGGCCCATACCGGAACCCGCACCGGTGATGATTGCCACCTTGCCTTCGAGTCTCATCCCGTGCCCCTTTCCCTTGACGGAACGGTGACCAGGCGTGCCCGTCCACCACTTAGTAACACTCAGTTACAATAGCTGGTACAGAACGCCTGTCAACCCTCGCGGCGCGCGAGGGGTGCATCCGGGTATCTACCCAACCACGTGTCACGGGACCCACCAGGGAGGTCACCATGAACTGGCAGTTGGCTCCTGCACTCAGTGCGGCCGGATTGATGGTGGTCTTCGGCCTCGGGGCGGCGTTGAGACCATCGGTGCTCGAGACGGTCGGCGTTAGCGCCACATCTGCCCTGGGTCGCTCCGAGGTGCGCGCGGTCTTTGGTGGGATGTTCATCGCCCTCGGGGCCGCGTGCCTGCTGACTCGGGAGCCGATGGTGTTTGCCGTGGTGGGAGCCGCATGGTTGGCGGATGTCGCCGTGCGCGCGATCGCGGTCTTGGTGGACCATGTCCCGATGCGCGATGCCCTCGTAGTGCTCGCAATCGGGAGCGCGATGGGAATCGCACTCCTGAGCGGCTACTGGCTCGCCTGAGAACGCGTCTGTCCGAGCAGCCGCTTCAGCTGCTCAACGAAGTGCTCGCGATCCTCTTCGGTGAACTAGGAGGGGCCGCCATGGCGACCCCCCTGCCGACGCAGCTTGGCCTGCGCGTGCCGGACAGCCAGCTCAGCGTCGATGGTGGCGAGATGGAAGATGCGTCCACGCGGACTCAGCGCGCCGGCGCCCTTGCCAAGCGCCATGGCCGCGAGCCCGATATCCTGGGTCACTACCGCGTCGCCAGGCGCGAGGCGCTCCACCACCGCGAAGTCTGCCGCGTCTCGCCCGCCGCTCACCTGCACAGCCTCCACGCCACGCCGCGTTGCATAGCGATCGAGATTCTGAGTGGAGTTCGCCACCACTACGACTGCCCAACCGTGCTCGCGGGCCACCTGGATGGCATCCCTTGTCACCGGGCATGCGTCGGCGTCGATGAAGAGCGTCGCCATGTCGCCGCTAGCGGTCTTCCAGCGGAACGTACTCCCGCCGCTCGGCAACGCTCTTGTACGCAGGTCGGATGATCTTCCCGTTGTTGGCGATCTCCTCGATGCGGTGCGCGCACCACCCGACCGCCCTCGAGCACGCGAACAGCGGCGTGTAGAGCTCCTCGGGGATGTCGAGCATCCGGTAGATGTAGCCCGAGTAGAAGTCGACGTTGGCGCTCACGCCCTTGTAGACCGTGCGCCGCTTGGCAATGGCGCGCGGGGCGACCTCTTCGACCCGGTTGAGCAGGCCGTACTCCTCGGCAAGACCTTTGGCGGCAGCGAGTTCCCGCGCGTACTCGCGCAGGATGATCGTGCGCGGGTCCGAGACCGAGTAGACCGGGTGCCCCATACCGTAGATGAGCCCGGAACGATCGAACGCCTCCCTGTCCAGCACACGGAGCAGGTACGCCTCGATCTCGTCCTCATCATCCCAATCCGCAACGGTAGTGCGAAGATCGTCGAACATGCGGACCATCTTGATGTTGGCACCGCCGTGGCGCGGACCCTTCAGCGCGCCGAGGGATGCGGCGATGGTGGCGTATGTGTCAGTACCGGTCGAGGACACCACGTGCGCGGTGAACGACGAGTTGTTGCCGCCGCCATGCTCGGCGTGCAACACAAGCGAAAGATCGAGCACGCGTGCCTCCAGCGCGGTGTAGCGGCTGTTGGTCCGCAGCATGTGCAGGATGTTCTCGGCGGTGCCTAGATCCGGGTCAGGCCGATGTATGACCAGACTGTCCTTGAGGTACTGGTCCACGTACGCCTGATACGCGTACACCGCGAGAAGCGGTATGGCCGCGATGACGTCCAGGCTCTGACGCAGGAGAGCCGGGATCGAGGTGTCGTCCGGATCCGAATCGCGCGTGTAGAGCGCGAGCACGCTGCGGGCCATGCCGTTCATCACATCCCGGCTCGGCATCCCGAGGACCGCGTCGTGGATGAAGTGGCGCGGAAGCATCCGTCGCGAGGCCAACTCGGATTCAAGGCGACGCAGCTCATCCGCATCGGGAAGCTCGCCGAACAACACCAGATACGCCGTCTCCTCGAACCCCAGACGGCCTTCCTTGAGGAAACCGTCCACGAGGTCGCCGATCTCGATGCCACGGTAGACGAGTTGACCGGGGATCGGCACGTAGGTCACGCCATCGGGGGCCGAACCGACAACGTCACCGATCTGCGTCAACCCTGCGAGCACACCTTTGCCCGAGACATGCCGCAAACCGCGCTTGACGTCGTACTTCGAGTACAGGGCGGAATCGACGATGCTGCTATCGGCCGCCATACGGCTCCACCGTGCGAGCCGCTGCTCGGTGGTCTCCCTGCTGCCCTGATCCTCCGGCGTCATGATCATCCCCTTCGTCCGTCCTGTCCTCAGACGGCAGGTCTGCCTGCACGGTTCCCGCTTGGGACTAGGCGCGTGGCCGAGGGGCCCGCGCAAGCGCGGCACGAGGTGCCGCGGCGAATCGCTCCAGCCTGATTCTACCCGAAGACGAGAGCCGCCCCTCCGGGCGGCTCGAGAAGTCGTATGGCGGGAGTGACGGGGCTCGAACCCGCGACCTCCGGCTTGACAGGCCGGCGCTCTAACCAAACTGAGCTACACCCCCGCATGGGGCGTCCGCCCTGGGCGGACAGCATACGGATTCTATCTGCCGAGAACCGTGTTGTCCATATCCGAGTTGGCCGATCGCTTACGGAGCGCCCGTCTCCTCCTGTATGCTGCCTGTGTCGGAAAGGAGACACCGATGTCCGATGCAGCACTGTCCCTGAGGCGTGTCCTCTCGGATCACATCACCTCTCGCGACCGCGCGGGTGCGACGAGCGCCGCCCTTGACGCGGTCCGCACCGGAGCGATCGCCATCCCGGAGCTCTACGATCTGCTCGCCGGATACCTCGTAGATGTCGGCGCCGGGTGGCAAACGGGCGAAACGGAGGTGTGGGAGGAGCACTACGCCACCGCAACGGTTCGCACGATCGTCGAAGCCTGCCAGCCGCTCGTGGTTGATCGCGCCGCTGCACCTATCGGACTCACGGTCGTTCTGGCCACACCCCCGGACGAGTACCACGACCTTGGCCTGCGGATGCTCGCGGACCGGTTCACGCTCGCCGGCTGGAAGGCACAGCTGCTCGGGGCGAACGTGCCCGTAGAGGAGCTGATCGCTGCAGTGACCGAACTGGATGCGGACGGTGTCGTCATCTCCGTCTACACGCACTTCCATCGGATCGCGCTGCGCGAATACGTCGACGCACTGCGCGCCGCACGCCCGGGGCTCCACATCTGGGTAGGCGGCGCTGCGTTCGCGATCGAGCACGAAGGCTGGCCGGGCGACATGGTGATCAAACCGGACGACGTGCCCTCGCTCGCCGGGCGGGTGGGCTGACATGCTGAGCCTCAGGATTGCGGCCCGGTTCCTCAAGAGCTCTCCCGGACAGAGCTTACTCATCATGGCAGGCATCGCCGTGGGTATCGCCACTCAGATATTCGTTGGCTCGCTGATCACGAGCCTGCAGGCTGACCTCATCGACTCCGCGGTCGGCTCGAGCGCGCATGTCACGCTGCTGCCCGGCGACAGCGAGACGGTGGCGGGCGGGCTGGCCTCCGATGCCTCCGCTTCCGAGGACCTCATCAGCACTGCAGTTCCAGTGCACACGCTCTCCGGCATCTTCGTGGACGGAGAGGACAGCGTCCCACTGTCCATCACCGGTGGAGACTCAGCCGGGCTCGACACCATCTACGGGCTATCGGGCAAGATCGAGCAGGGTTCGTTCCGCCTGAATGAAGGCGAAGTGGTGGTGGGCACCGTCTTCGCGCAGAACTACGGCGTTGGGCCTGGTGACGAGCTTGACATCCTGTTGCCGAGCGGAGTAGCGGCGACATTCGAGGTGAGCGGCGTCTTCGACCTCGGCCAGGCGGCTGCGAACGAGCGGGTCGCGTTCGTGGATGCAGGTTCCGCAGCCGACGCACTCGGGCTGGACACCGGCGAGTATTCCGCGATCCAGATCCAGTTGACGGATGTCTTCGCATCCACAGACGTAGCCGCACGCCTTTCGAGGCAGTTCGATGTGGAGGCAGTGGACTGGCAGGCCGAGAACGAGCAGCTGCTCTCGGGTCTTGCGGCGCAGTCTGGCTCCTCGGCGATGATACAGGCGTTCGTGCTGATCGCCGTTGCGCTGGGCATCGCATCGACGCTCGCTATCAGCGCGGTTCAGAAGACGCGGCAGATCGGCATCCTGAAAGCGATCGGTATGGGCGACGGTGCCGCGGGCCGCATCTTCCTGTGGCAGGCCGCACTGCTCGGCGCGGGCGGAACGCTCGGCGGCATCGCGTTGGGATACGGCCTCATCGCGCTCTTCGGGGTGGTGCCCGTGCCCTTCTCCATCAGTCCCGAGCCCACATTCATCGCGCTGTCTGCGGCAATCGGCATCACCGTGGCCTTGCTGTCCTCGGTGATTCCCGCGCGATCCACATCGCGCCTTGACCCGATCGAGGTGATCCAGAATGGCTGATCTTCTGGTTGCCGAGGCGCTGGAGAAGGTCTACGGCGAAGGCGACGCGGCCACACGCGCGCTCAAGGGCGTGACCTTCACAGTCGAGGAGGGCGAGTTCGCCTCCATCGTCGGGCAGTCGGGCTCAGGCAAGTCCACGCTTCTCAACCTCATCGGCCTGCTCGACACCCCCACCTCGGGGCAGGTGCTCTTCGCCGGCGAGAACACGACCGCTCTCGGCCGGAAAGGCAGGGCGCGCGTACGAAACGAGGGACTCGGCTTCGTGTTCCAGTTCCACTACCTGCTGCCCGAATTCAGCGTGTGGGAGAACCTCACCATGCCTGCGCAGATCGCGGGTCGCACGCTGAGCGCAGAGGAGCGCAACCGCGCGCTGGAGACACTCGCGCTGCTTGGCCTGGAGGGGCTCGAGAAGAAGAACGCCAACCAGCTCTCAGGAGGCCAGAAGCAGCGAGTGGCTATCGGACGGGCGCTCATGAACCGCCCGAGGCTGATCCTGGCCGATGAACCGACGGGCAATCTGGACACCAAGAACACGGCGACCGTCTACGAGCTGTTCCGCACGATCAACGCGGAGCTCGGCACAACGTTTCTCATCGTCACGCACGACCGCAAGGTGGCGCAGCAGACCGACCGGATCCTTGAGGTGCGCGACGGCGAGCTCGTGCAGGACGTGCGAAACGACTACGCGGGGTAGCGCGCGACACTACAGTCCGAGCCCCAACTGCTCCTCGGCTGGCTCGACCGGCACTACGAGCTCGGGGCCGAGGATCTCGGCCATCTCGCGTGCGTTGCGCGGCGCGTAATCGTACTTGCAGTTGTTGAACATCACGTAGGTCACGTCCGTCTCGGCTGCCATCTGCTTGATGCGCGGCGCCCACTCCTCAAGTTCGTCCGTCGTATACAGGTAGTCGAACCGATCGGCTGCTGAGACGTTGCGAGCGAAGTAGGTCTCACGGTTGCGCCCGTGGAGCCGTATGTAACCAACACGGGATGTCGCAGCCACGAGAGGCGGCATCGTAGTGTGCGTGGGGAACTGCGGGGCATCCACACCGACGTACGTGATATCCCTCTCCGCCAGGAATGCGAGCGTCTGCTTGACGCGCTGCTCCGAGACCCACGATGGATGCCGGAACTCCACGAACATCCGCCGCTTTCCAAGCCTGCCGCGCGCGTAGTCGATGTACGCCAGGTTGTCCTCGAACAACGCGTCGTCGAGCGCGGTGAAGAACGGGGGGAACTGCATGAGGACCCCGCCGAGCTTGCCCGCCAGCTCCAGCGGCTCGATGGACTCACAGAACAGGTCGAACGCCAGGTCCACCATCTCTTGAGATGGTCGTTTCACCCTCCCCCGCTCCACCTCGTGCGGATACTCGCGCAGTTCTGGGTGAAGCGTGCGCTCGTCCACGGCATGCTGGGTCATCATGCCGAACGCCTTCACATGGAAGGCGAACCCCGGCGGCGTGCGCTTGGCCCAGTTCTCAACCACCCTGCGATCGGGAATCGCGTAGAACGGAGCATCGGCCTCGACCGTATCGAAGCGCGTGGCATAGTAGCGGAGTCGATCCGCTGGCGTAGCGACCTGAGGCGGATACCACGCCTCGATCATGGTCCTATCGGCCCACGAGCAGGTGCCGACATGCACCAGTCCCACGGTTCCCGCCTTTCACCTACCGGAGCGACAGGTACTCGGCGAGCGCCGCAGCCTCGTC
>CAZOSR010000032.1:0-13543 GCA_964582445.1 uncultured Coriobacteriaceae bacterium
GCATCCATTGATGACGCTACGGCAGAGGTAAGCGCGGCACTGATGGCCGACGGTGCGCGTTCCGCACTCATGACACCTCTGGTGTGCCAGAGCCGTATCGCAGGTCTGCTCGTCTGTACCACGCAGTACGGCTTGCCCGCTCCGAGAGCCAGGCGGCTCGGGCTCGCTCGGACCATAGGCGCCGAGGCATCGCTTGCGCTGGAGAATGCCTATCTGTTCCAGGCCGCCAAGAGCCGTGCGGACAACCTTGAGACGATCTTCCGCATCTCCAACGCGGTGGGCTCGTCGCTCCAGACTCGCGTGGTGCTCAACCGCGTGCTTGATGTCGTTCAGAAGATCCTCTCCGCCGACGCCGTGATGCTCATGACATATGAGGTTCAGCGCAAGGTCATCACCGTGCCGATGGCCCGGGGGATCCTGCATCGCGACATGCTGGAGATCGAATACCGTCCTGGCGAAGACGTGCCGGGACGTGTGTTCGAGACACGGGAACCAGAGCGGTATGACCGGATCTCGAACACCGACACGCGTCTCTTGAACGCCGCCTCTGCGCAGGGGCTCTCGTCGCTGCTGGCGGTTCCGCTGCTTGCCCGAGGCAGGAGCATCGGCGTGCTCGTGGTCTTCGCGCGGAGCGAGGAGGCGTTCAGCAGCGAGGAGATGGACCTGCTGCGCACGTTCGCCGCACAGGCCGCACTCGCTATCGACACGGCCACGCTGTTCAGCAGGGAGCACCACGTCGCCTCGGTGTTGCAGGCGAGCATCCTTCCGTCGGGCCTGCCGCATATCGACGGGCTTGACACGAGCAGCGTGTACCTTCCCGCGGGCACCGATGCGGACATCGGCGGCGATTACTACGACCTCTTCGTCACGCCCGGAGGTTCGGTGACGGTTGCGATCGGTGATGTGTGCGGCAAAGGTGTCGTTGCGGCCACCAAGACGTCCATGATCAAGTACGCGGTCAGAGGCATGGTGGCGGCAGGCCTGAGGCCCGCACGCATCCTGGCGGAGATCAACCGGATGCTCCTCGAGTCAGGCGATGCGACCAGCATCGTCACGCTCTGGATAGGACTGCTTGATATCGCCTCGGGGACGCTCGCTTATGCCGATGGCGGTCATCCGCCGGCTCTGCTGCGGGATGCGTCCTCGGGCCGGGTCCACATCGAGCGTCTTGGCACCACGGGCGCTCTCCTTGGTGCCGTGGAAGACACATCGTGGGATGAGATCGAGGTGACGCTCATTCCGGGCAGTACGCTCCTGCTGTATACCGACGGAGTGACCGAGGCGCGCAGCGGTTCGCAGTTCTTCGGCGAGGGTCGCTTGAGAAGAGCGCTGCGCCCCGGTGGTACCGCGGGAGCGGTGACACAACGTCTGCTCACGATGGTGCAACGTTTCTCGGGTGGTGATCTGCGTGACGATGCGGCCATCCTGACCCTCCGTCTGAGCGCCGATGAGCCGGAGAGTGTTTCGGCAGGGGGAGCCAGTGGAATGTGAATCGGTGTGCGCAGGTCCTCGTGGGGGAGGTGCTGATGAAGATCGTGACCGAGCATCATGGAGATGGCAGCGCGTGCGTGGTCCATCTGCATGGTGAGATCGATATGGTCACGGTCCCCGAGGTCCGCGATGCGCTGGAGTCCGCGATGAATCGCGGCTGCTCGAATGTAGTGCTGGACATGGAGCGGGTGTCGTATCTCGACAGCTCGGCTCTGGGTCTCCTCGTATGGGCGGACAGGCGGCTCGGTCCGCATGAGGGCCGGCTCATCCTCGCCGGCGCTGATCGAAACGTGTCGCGCATCCTGTCTATCTCAGGGCTTGTCGCTGCGGCACCATCGATTTCGGCGGCGTCGGACTCGGACGTCGCACTCGCCGGACTCGATCTATCCGTGCGATCGGAGACGCCGAATTGGCTTCGGACACTCGAGTTTCCTGCGATCCCATCCTCCCTTGCGCAGGTGCGGGGCGAGGTGTGTGATCTGCTCGAGCCGCTGGGAATTCCCGATCCGGTGTTCTTCGACATCAGGGTCGCCGTGGGGGAGGCGCTGGCCAACGCCATCCGGCACGGATCGCCCCGCGGTCACACCGATCCCATCTCCGTCACCGTGGAAGCCTACGATGATCGTGTGGTTCTGGTGGTCACGGATCGTGGCGTGGGGTTCGACGGTGAGGCTGCATCAGATGGCGATCCCTATGCGTCCTCAGGCCGAGGGGTCATGTTCATGCGTGCGCTGATGGATCGCGTCGACTTCTCTCCGCTGCCTGGTGGTGGCACTGCTGTCACGTTGGTTCGTCACCTGGGACAGGCCGAGAAGTGAACCCCGCATGTGCGGGATGCCATTCGAAGCAGGATTAGGTATCCTGAGTGGAACGCGTCATTCGAGGGAGGACGTCTGATGGAGTTGCTCGAAGCCGTTCATGGTCGCCGCTCGATACGGGTGTTCGACGGCAGACCGATCGAGCATGATCTGCTCGTGGATATCCTCGATGCCGCCACGTACGCACCCTCACGGATGAACACACAACCATGGCACTTCCATGTGGCCGCCGGTGATGCGCGTGGTCGTGCCGCTGAAGTGATGGCGATGACCACTTCGCACCTGGAGGAGTACATCGATGTCCTGGGGAAGGACGCCGTGGAACATGCGGCGCGATTCTATGCCGACCTGGGCGGTGCGCCAGTGATCATCGGGGTGTCCTCGCCTATCGAAGAGGACTGCAATGTTGCCCGCGACTACGCGATCTCTGTCGGTGCGGCGATCCAGAACGTGCTCCTTGTGGCTCACGCTCGGGGAATCGGGGGCTGCAGCATCTCCTCGCCTCACTGGGTGCGCGATCGACTCTCATCCGTCTTCAACGTGCAGGACGGGTGGGAGATAATGTCGCTCATCGTTCTCGGGCACGGCATCGAGGAGCCTCACGAGCGTGACCGTCACACCGATGTGGTCACGTATCTCACGTGAGCGGGAACGGCTTGCAGGCCGTCTTCTTCGATGTCGGCAATACTCTTCTGTATGCGTCCCCCCCTGTGTCTGAAGTGTGTCGTCGCGTGCTCGAGGCAGCAGGTCACACGCGCGACATATCGGTGATCGACTCGTACATGCCGCTTGTTGACGCGTACTACGAGGAGCGGTACGCCGAGGACGATGCCTTCTGGACCGACGAGGAGCGCACGACATCGGTCTGGATCGGCATGTACTCGCTTCTCTGTCGGGAGCTCGGTATCGAGGAAGAAGCGGTCGCGATCGCGCGCAGCGTCTACGATGAGTTCGGACGAGCCGACAGATGGGCGCTCTACGGTGATGTGCGCCCGGCGTTCGAGCGGTTGCGGGACCGTGGGATCGCAGTGGGGATCATCTCCAACTGGGATTCACGTTTGGAGCGCCTGCTGATCGGTCTTGGCCTGGGCGACCTTCTTGCCGACATCATCTCATCGGCGGATGTGGGTCTGCACAAGCCCGATCCGCGCATATTCGAGCTGGCGTGCGAGCGCATCGGTGTACGGCCTGAGAACTCGGCGCACGTCGGTGATCACCATTACGCGGACTTCCTCGGGGCGAGTGCGCTGGGGATGAGGGCGGTGCTCATCGACCGACATGGCATCGAGGCCGACCACGGCGTCACGCCGATTCGCAGTCTTGACGCGCTGGAAGCCGCCCTCGACCTCTAGCGGCCACTACAGGGCTCCACAGTTGAGTCTCAACCAGCACTTGACTGTTGTGGGTACCAGGGCGCACAATCTGCTGTGTCAGGCCGTATCGCAGCACCACACAGTCGTAGCAGTCGTCGCAGCAGCAGAAGAAGGAGCCGTGGCCATGACCCTCACCGAGGCGCGCAAGCGCTATCCTCTCGTGCCGCACGAGATACTCAAGTGGGCGGTGGATAACATCGCTGACCCCAAGGACCTTGAGCGGGGACTCTTCCGTCTGGATCAAGCCAAGCGGATACAGATCAAGTACGGGGTCTAGTCCATCCGAGCGCACAGCATCAGCTGTGCGCGAGCCACACCATCACGATCCCCAGCACGACGAACCCCGTCGCCGCAACGGTCCAGCGTAGATACGCCTGTTCCGCGGTGACGAGCGCGTCCGTGTGCACATCTTCAGCCGCTTCGTCGGTTGTCGTGGTCGTGGTGGCGACGGGGGCGTCCGCAGGCGCAGCGGCAGGCGAAAGCGCGCGTGCTGCTGCGATGAGCACGTCGCCGGGAACGATCTGCGGTGGCACGACCGTGCGATTCCTGTAGCGTCGCCTGATGGCGAGCCAGCCCGCAAGCGCAAGCAGGCCGGGCCAGAGGGCGGTCCACAGTGATGCGGCTGAGAACGCGGCCTCGATGGCGTGGTCGTTCCACGTGGCGGGCCAAAGCCAGGTCGCTCCAACGACGAGTGCAAGCAAGATCGACCACAGCGCGACGGGTGCAGGGGATGGGCGCTCAACGGTGAGCCGATCCCGGCCGGCGAGCTCGAAGAAGCGCAGCATGAGCGCCGCAGTGCCGACGGCAGTCCAGGGCAGCAGCGCGTACACCAGGTGAGCGACATCGCCCTGCATCGCGTGGATTGCGTCCTTGAGCGCGTACTTCGCCACGAATCCGCTTGTCAGCGGAGCTCCTACGAGCGCGAGCGCCGGAAGCGCAAGGGCCGCGAGGGCCGCTGCGCGTGACTTGCCCTGCAGGCGGGCCACCACGTCTCCTCCGAGGACGAGCGCGGCTTTGGCGAGTCCATGATGGAGCGAGAAGGCGATTACCGCTCCGGAAGCCAGAAGGGCCATGCCGGAGTCTGTCATGCCCGTGCCTGCGGCGATCAGCACAAGGCCCATCTGGCTCGCGCTCGAGTAGCCCAGAACGGCGCGCGGGCGATCGGTAAGGACTCCGAGGACCGCCGCCCCGAATGCCGTTATCAGCCCCGCGAGCATGACAGCTGAGGACCACGCGGGCGCCATCCCGCCGGCGGGCAGCAGTCGCAGGAGCGCGAGCGCGCCCACCTTGACGGAGGCACCGGCAAGGGCAGTCGCCGGACCCGCTGGCGTGTACGCATAGCTGAGCGGCAGCACGCCGCTGAAGGGGAGCGTACCGATCTTCAGGGCGGCAGCTCCGAGCACGAGGACCGTGATGAGCCCAGCTGACGGCAGTCCTGAGAGGGCTGCCGGGTAGCGGGCGATGAGCGTCGTGCCCGACTCGACCGAGAGCAACACGAGCGCCGCTAACAGCAACGCCTCACCGATGACCGTGAGCGTGAGGTATATCGCGCTCGCCCGACGCGAATCGGCCGATCCGGAGTGGGAGATGAGCCCCCATGCGGGGAGCGCCATGAGCGCGAAGCATAGGTAGAAGGAGATGGCGTCCGCTGCCGCAGCCACACCGATGCCGCCGATGGCCGCGGGGACGAAGTAGGCGAAGAGGCGACGGCGCTCAGCGGGGGGCGTGGTCACGGCGGTGTAGAGTCCGGAAAGGCCCCAAACGGCGCTGAAGAGCACGAGGAATGGGAGTGATACCTCATCAACCGCAAAGACGAGGGTCTTGATGCCCGGCATCGTGGTCATCACGGCATGACACCCCCGAAGCTCGGCAGCACCGCGGATAGCGCCCAGTGGGCGGGTGAGCCTGGCACTCCCGCGGCAAGCCCCATCACGATCGACACGACTGCGACGAGGACGATCGGCCAGAGCATCCTGGGATCGCTCTCAAGGCCGTCCCGGGTGCCAAGGTCACCTGTGCGGAGCGACGCGAAGAGGATCGGCATCATGTAGCCCATAGCAAGCGCACCTGCCGCGACGTAGACAAGCAGTGCCCAGGGAGAGCCCGACTCCACCGCGCCTGCTCCAAGCTGCCACTTGCTGGCGAAACCGGCGAGGGGCGGGATTCCCGCGAGCGCGAATGCCGCCACTGCGAATGCCGACATGGTCACCGGCATACGGCGTGCGACACCACCCATCTGGCTGAGCTTCTTAACATGAAGAGTCTCCGCGAGACTGCCCGCGGTGAAGAACATCGTGATCTTCATGAACGCGTGGTGTGCCAGGTGGGCAAGCGCCCCAGCCGCTGCCAGCGGAGAGCAGAGCGCAACGCCCAGGGTGATGTAGGAGAGCTGCGCGATGGTGGAATACGCAAGCCTCCTCTTAAGGTCGTCCTGACGAAGCGCGATGGCGCTGGCCACGATGATGGAGATAGCGGCGAGCGCGGATAGCACCTGCGCCACACCGAGCGAGCTGGCAAGCTCGGGTCCGTAGAGCTCGTTCACGAGCCGGATCATCCCGAAGACGCCTGCTTTGACGACGGCGACCGCGTGGAGGAGGGAGCTCACCGGCGCCGGCGCCACCATCGCCCCGGGAAGCCATCCGTGGAGCGGCATCAGCGCTGCCTTGACGCCGAAGCCGACGACCATGAGACCGAAGATCGCCCGCAGAGCAGCGGTCTGGCCCTCGATGCCCGCGAGAGCACCGCCGGGGGTGAACGGTGTCTGACCAGCCAGCACCGTCAGCCAGGACACGCCGAGAAGCAGTGCGGTTCCGCCGCTGAGCGCGTACAAGAGGTACTTCCGGCCTGCCGCGCGCGCCTCGGTGGACCCCGAATGCACCACAAGCGGGTAGGTGGTGAGCGACAGGATCTCGTAGAACAGGAACAGGCTGATGGGGTCGGACGCGAGCGCGACGCCATTGGCGGCCGCGATGCACAGAGCGAAGAAGCCGAAGAACCGGGCGCGGTCGCGGGCGTGGTCCATGTAGCCGATCGCATAGATGAGCGTCACGAACCAGAGTACCGACGCGACTGCCGAGAAAAGCATTCCGGTGAGGTCGGCGTGCATGCCCAGGCTGATAGTGGGGAGCATCGGGATCGCCGACGAGACGACTTCGCCTCCGTAGGCGCCTGCCGCGAGCCAGACGACGATCGCCGCCGAGATGGCGGCACCGACGAGGTTCGTGGCATTCCGTGCGCGGGCGCGCGTCTCGCCGAGGGCGAACGTGATGATCCCGACGGTGGCGGGGATCAGTATCGGCAGCCACACGATCACGGGATCACCCCCGTGGAGACGGCCATCGTGGTGACCTGTGCAAGGGTGTCGACAAGTGGCGCTGCGAAGACGAAGAAGAGCGCAGCCACGGCAAGCGCGAGCGGAAGCCACTCGAGGCGCACGGGAGCGTGGGATGGAAGGACCTCGGCGGGCGTGTCCGCCAGTAGCACGGCGAGGACGCGGAACATGTACGCGGCGGCGAGCAAGCCGCCGAGCCCGAGCACGAGCGCCCACCACCACTGTCCAGCGCCGATCGACGCCGAGATCAGCTGCCACTTGGAACCGAAACCGCCACTGGGCGGGAGGCCCATCATCGTGACGCCCGAGAGCGCAACGACCGCGGTGAGCACCGGGACGGAGCGGGCGGCGCCCGTCATCTGCGCTATGTCACCGTGACCGAAGCGCTCCATCAGGCTTCCGGCACCGAGGAAGAGCGCCGCCTTTGCGAGGCCATGTGAGAGTGCGTGCAGCAGTACGCCGCCCAATGCGAGCGTCAGTACATCAGCGCCGCTCTCGGCTAGTGGGAACACCATGAAGAGATAGCCGATCTGCGCGACCGTGGAGTATGCGACGAACTGCTTGATGCGGGTCTGCCGAAGCGCTTGCAGCGATCCCCAGATGATCGCGACAGAACCGAGCAGCCCGAGCAGCGTACCGGCTCCTGGAATGAAGCCTGAGGGCATCACGGTGAGCATCAGGCGCAGGATCGCGAAGTACGAGCCCTTCACTACCAGTGCCGAAAGCGCGGCGCTCACCGGCGTCGGGGCGGATGCATGAGCTGTCGGCAACCAGAAGTGCGCCGGAACGAGCGCTGTCTTCAGAACGAGTGCCGACACCATGAGCGCAAGACCGGTGGCGGCCCCCGAACCCGGTGTGAGCGTCGAGTGCAGCATCTCCATGTCCAGTCGACCGGTCGATGAGTAGAGGAGCGCAACGCCGAGCAGGTATGTCATCGCCGCGAGCATGCTCGCGAACAGGTAGCGCGCACCTGCTCGAAGAGCATCGGGATCGCCCTTGAGCGTCACGAGTGCGACTGCGGAGATCCCCACGAGTTCGAGGCAGACATAGACGTTGAACACGTCTCCCGTGAGGAACAACGCGTTGAGGGACGTCCACATGAACAGCCAGAGCGTCCAGAAGAGTCCATGCCCGTACGAGGCGCCTTCGTTCGTCGGGAAGTACGCGGTAGCGTACAGGGTGACCGCGGTCCCCACGATCGCCGTCAGCAGCAAGAACAGCGCCGCCGGTCCGTCGGCCACGAGGTCGATTCCGAGCGGTGCTCCCCATCCGCCGATCTCGTATCGGAACGCACCCTCAGAGGCGACGTGATACAGCAGCATGGACGAGAGCGCAGTCGTCACAAGAGATGTGAGGACTGCAATGACGCGGTCGACCGCGCGTGCAGTCACGAACGTGATGGCAGCTCCAGCCAGTGGCGTGATGATGAGCAATGCCGGGAGGTGGTGGGCTGCCGTCACGAGTGGTCACCCGCCTGAGGGTCAGTGTCCAGGTCGTCAAGACCTGTCGCCGAGAAGTACCGCTTGGAGATGGCGAGCCCGAGGGCGGTGAGGGCGACCGTCACCACGATGCCAGTGAGGACCATCGCCTGAGGCACCGGGTCAGGTGCTTCGCCAGGTGCCCGATTGCCCAGGCCTATGAGCACGAGGAAGGTTCCACTGCCCATCAGGTTGGCGCCTATGACCTTGTGGACGAGGTGGCGGCGTGCGAGCAGCGCATACATGCCGATCGCATAGATCAAAGCTCCGCCAAGCGCGTAGATGAGGTAGGTGGTCACTGCCTGCCTCCGTCCTTCTGACGGGAGGCGGACGCGATGAAGAGGCTTACGAGGCTCGCCCCGATCGACAGCGTCAGAAGTCCTTCCAGCACAAGCAAGAGCGGCTTCCGAAGATCGTCGGGATACTCGAGGAGTGTACCGCCGCCGAACATCGGGAGAGCTGCGATGGCGAGGTAAGCCAACAGTCCGATCGTGAGTGCGACGCGGATGATCGGCTGCCGGGCCCACGAGGGTCTGCTGTGACCCGCCAGAGCGAGCAGTATGCCGCCCGCACCCAGCACGGCACCGGCCTGGAATGCGCCACCAGGGCCCGACGAGCCGACCCAGACAAGGAATCCTGCAACCACGATCATGAATGGGATCAGGAGACGCGCGAGCGATTCCAGTAGCAGCCCCGATTCACTCACAAGCTGCCGCGGCTCTTGCACTGAGGGTGCGCGGAGCGACAGCACGGCGACCGTGGCGAGCATGAGGACGGATATCTCGAGCAGGGTGTCATAGCCACGGAAGTCCAGCAGCACGGCCGTGACGACGTTCTTGATATGGATGGCATCAGCGGCCGTGTTCATCTCCGAGGAGAGTCCGGGTTCCACGGACGGCAGGTTGATCACGGTCGCGGCTATGATGCCGAACATCACGATACTCGCCAGCAGCGGCACGAATCTGAGGCGGTCACGCATCGTCGGCCTCCTGACCCTGCGCTTCCGGCTCCTTCGGATACGGCGTGGTGCGAACACGGAGATGGCCGGCGGCATCCAGGAGCAGGGCCCCGGTCACACCCGCGCCGATCGCGGCTTCGGCGAGTGCGACATCAGGCGACTGCAGGCGGATCCAGGCGAGGGACATGAACAGGCCGAAGACCACGAACATGACGATGGACTTGAACAGCTTGGTCTCGGATATGGAGCCGACCGCAATCCACACCAGGACACCGACCAGGAGCATGTCAAAGAGATGCATCATCGGCTATCACGTGTCCACGGTTGCACTCCGCTTCGGAGTGCGGCGTTGGCTACCAGGTGACAGGCAGTGGCGCTCGCGAAGATCACGAACATCCAGATCAGTCCGAGCTTGACGAGCGTCATCCAGGACTCGGCCTGGAAGGCCAACCCCGCGATAAGCAGTCCCAGACCAAGGTTGTCCGACTTGGTGAGCGCGTGCAGACGCGTGTATACATCGGGGAAGCGGACGAGTCCCACCGACCCAGCGAAGAAGAAGGACGCGCTGCCCAAGAAGAGGAGTCCGCTCGCGATATCTCTGGCGAATGCGAGGCTCATCAGTCATCAGCCTCCCACGCGCGCTTGACGAACGCCACGGTGGTGATCGAAGTCAGAATCGCGAATACGAGCGCCATGTCCAGCAGACCCGGTGTGTCTGACACGGCGCTGAGCACGAGCGTGAGAGCGATACCCGAGGTCCCGAAGAGCATGGACGACAGCATCCGGTCTGCTCCCGTGGGCCCGCGCTCGATTCGGTACAGCCCCAGCGCGACGGTGGCGATGATGACGACAGCGAGAATCTCGACGGTCGGCTTCATGCGGACGCACCTCCGCCAAGCTGCTGTCCGAAGAGCGCCCCAACTCGTGCTTCCAGTGTACGTAGATCCTCATCGATGGAAGACGACGCGTCCAGAGCATGCACGTGCAGGATGTCGCCATCGATGCGAGCGCTCAAGGTCCCAGGCAGGAGGCTGATGGTGTTCGCGAATAGGACGCGGGACGTGACGCCGGTCAGTCTGATCCGGTAGGCAACAAGCGCAGGGTCGATCGGCAGTGCAGGGGCCAGCGCACGGCGCGCCACGTCGAGCCCACCGGCAACGGACCTGCTCACGAAGTACACAGCGTACGGGAGCACTCCGGCGAGACGAAGTCCCGTACGACGAGGCGGTGCGAGGGGGATCGAGAGCGCGGCCGCCGCTACCGATACCGGCAGACCCAACCCGAGTGACGCTGGGTCACCGTTCGCGAGTATCCACCATGTGAGTGTGAGTACTCCGGTGCGCAGCAGAAGGGAGGGCAGCACGTGCGCCGCTTCTCCGTGGGTCTGAGTCATGCTGTCACCGTCCCTGCAGCCGCTTGCATATGCACCATCCGGCCACCTGCGAGCGTACCGCATGAGCCAGTGTGACGCGTGGGCCCGTCCGATTCCGGACAGGCCCACGTGGGTTTCTGGAGGCGACGCCCGGATTCGAACCGGGGATAAAGGCTTTGCAGGCCTCTGCCTTGCCACTTGGCGACGTCGCCGTATAGGGAGCTCGTATGCTCCACTGTCAAAGAAGGCCGGCCGCTTGGGCGGCATACCTGCCCTAAGGGCCGACCTCCGAGGTGTCGATGGAGCGGACGACGGGATTCGAACCCGCGACCCCAACCTTGGCAAGGTTGTGCTCTACCAGCTGAGCCACGTCCGCGCGCAAGGGGTAGACTACCATTAGCCTCGCCGGGCGTGCAACACCTGAGAGCGGGAAATCCCAACATGCTATCGCTGCCGAATTGGGGGCTGGCGCACGACAACGGGACTGGTACAATAGGCGTCGCTGCTCCGGCAGTCATGGGCGCTTAGCTCAGGGGGAGAGCACTTCCTTGACGCGGAAGGGGTCAGAGGTTCAAATCCTCTAGCGCCCACCATGGATTCAGAATGGCCCCTGCGGGACAAACCCGGAGGGGCCTTCTCATGCCCGCGCTATCGAGGACCAGGCGGAGCAGTGGATGGCGACAGCAGGGTGAGCGCTCATATACTATGTACATCGACACCCGGACCGAGGAGTGCCTGATGCGACGTCGACCACTCACACGAATCGCGATCGCAATCTGTGTCGCCGCTGCCCTGTCAGGCCAGTCGCTACCAGCAGTGGCTGCCACATGGCCCGTCAACACGCACCGGATCGTCCTGTCGGTCGAGAGGATCGCCGGTGAGGATCGCTATGCCACGAGCGTGGCCTCAGCCGCTGAGGCATGGCCGGGATGGAGCGGGATCGATCGCGTGATCATCGCGTCAGGCGAGTCTCCTGCGCTTGCCGACCCGCTCGCGGCAGGCAGCCTGTGCTGGGCATATGACGCACCGCTGCTGCTCGTACGCAGGGATAGCATCCCTCCCGTCGTGCAGACGGCTCTTCAGGAGATCCGATCCGCGAACCCCCAGGTCGACATCACAGTCGTCGGCGGAGAAAGCCGAGTGGGTCCGGATGTTGTTGCGCAACTCGGTTCGATCGTCGCCACCGGAGCGGTGGAGCAGCCATGGGCCGAGGGGACCCGGTACGACACTGCAGCCGGAATCGCCGAACGAGTCGCCCAGGTCGCACGCGAGACTTCCCGTACGATCCCTGCTCGAGCGTTCGTAGCCAACGGCGCCGACTGGTTTGGATTTGCCGATGCGCTGTCGCTGTCGGCGGTCTCGGCCCGCACTGGCATACCTATTCTGCTGACCGAGCAGGACATGCTGCCCGAGGCCATCGAATCAGTGCTCTCAACGCTTCCCGCCGGTGATGTGATCGTTGCGGGAGGACCAGCAGCGGTCTCGGACGCTGTGTTCGGTCTGGTGAACGGGACCGAGCGCTGGAGCGGCGCACATCGGTATGCGACAAGCGTTTCCGTAGCCGAGAGCGCGCGGGCTCGAGGGTGGTTGAACGGCAGCGCGGTGGGACTTGCGTCGTCGGTCCCCGATGCGCTAACGGGGTCCATAGCGATGGCACGCGCGGGGACTCCGCTTCTGGTGACCAGACCCAACGGGCTTGACGCGAGCACGACGTGGTATCTCACCGGTCTCACCGGTGTGGTGGATTCCGCCACGATCTTCGGCGGTACCGGAGCGGTGAGCGCTGCCCACGAACGGGAGCTGCTCGGCTATCCGAGCGCTCCGACGCTCTACGGACCACCCGCAGGGTCCTTGCAGGCCAAGCGCGCCAGGCTCCAGGTGCGGGTCGGAATGAACACCACGGCGGTGCAGTTGTGGGCCGGTACAACGCTGGTGGCAACCAAGCCCGCGACATCCTACGCGACTGTCGATTTCGGGACAGTCCTGCTGCCGCCGAGTGGTGTGGCGCTTCGTGCTGTGGCGGTGAATGATGACGGCAAGACGTCGGAAGTGAGCAGGGCTTTCCGGCAGCTGTCCTACCCCGCGGCGACGTCGATCGTGATCGACAAGTCAGACTTCAGGTTGTACTTCGTCAAGAACGACGTGCTGATCGAGACGTATCCGATCGCGATCGGCCGACCCGGCATGGAGACACCGACGCGTCTGTGGAGAATCAACTCGAAGTACATCACCGATCCCTACGGCGTGTACGGGCCACGCAAGATGCGTCTGTACGCTCAGTCGGGGTCATCCTGGGTGTTCACGGCCTATGGCATACACGGCACCAACGAGCCCTGGGTGATCGGCACGAAGGCGTCGCACGGATGCATCAGGCTGTACAACAGGGACATCCTTGACCTGTGGCCGCAGGTAGCGCTCGGCACGCTCGTGCTCACCAGAGAGTGATCAGGGGCAGGCTGTCTCGTTCCCGTACGCGTCGCAGGGGAACGGGTGCTCCTCTGACACGATGAACGTTCCCGCGCGGGGCAGCACCCGCGCTGTGATCGGCGTGGTCGATGAGGGGACGGTTTCCCCGTCGTATTGGACCGGCAGCGCCGGATCTGCCGAGATGCGCACCCGTGACGCCGTATGGATCTCAAGCCCCGGTCGTTGAGGGTGTGGCTGCAGTCTGTCCACAAGCGCCGCCCAGATTGCCGGGAGCAGTCGGGCAGGAGTCGAGGCC
>CAZOSR010000033.1:0-13520 GCA_964582445.1 uncultured Coriobacteriaceae bacterium
CAGGAACTTGCCGGGGAGTACCTGGAGGACGTAGAAGGTGCCCTCTGGCAGCGACAGTGGCTTGACGCGCGGCGCATTGACGAGGCACCGGCACTGCAGCGCGTCGTGGTAGCAGTGGACCCGGCGGTGACGAGCGGACCTGACAGCGACGAAACCGGCATCGTGGTCTGCGGGCTTGGCATTGACGGGCGCTGGTATGTCCTCGCGGATCGTTCCTGCCGCGCATCGCCCGACACGTGGGGCAGGCGCGTGGTGTCTGCATTCGAGGAGTTTGAGGCAGACCGGATCGTGGGCGAAGTCAACAATGGCGGGGAGCTCGTGGAGCACGTCCTGCGGACGATAAGCAGGACAGTGCCTTATACGGCGGTACATGCAAGCCGCGGGAAGATCACGAGAGCGGAACCTGTCGCGGCCCTCTATGAGCAGGGCCGCGTTTCGCACGTCGGCCTGTTCGCTGACCTCGAGGATCAGCTTTGCGGGTACACGGGAGAGCCTGGCGAGAAGAGCCCGGACAGGATGGATGCCCTCGTCTGGGGTATCACGCACCTGAACAGCCGCACGAGTCTGCGGACGCTGCGCAAGCCGGAGGGCCTGTAGTGTGGAGATGCCAACGGTCGGGCAAATCTGGGACCGGCTCACCGGCTGGGTCTCTCGCGGAGGGCGGCGAGTAATGGCGACTGTCACCGGCACGAAATCGCACGCCTGGCCGCCAGAGGCGCACGCGGAACGGTTGCGCCTGTATCAGCGATATCGGCACGTCTACGAGGGTGAACACGAGCGGGTTTTCACGAAGGCGCCGTACCGTTTCCGCTACGACAGTTCGCGGGACTACGTTGCAGCGAACCTCTGCGGATCGCTGACAGACCTGCTTGTGTCACGCAGCGTCGGCGGCGGAATCACGCTTGACCTGCCGGATGACGCAGCGGGCTCCGAGGCCTGGCTGAAGCAGCTTGTCGCGCAGAGCAGGTTCGAGACGCTTTTGATCGCGTTCGCGGTGGACTGCAGCGTCACTGGCGACGCAGTGTTCGCGGCCCGCTTTGACGCGGAGAGCGGCACCGTCCAACTCCGTACCGTGGACCCTGCCACGTACTTCCCTGAGCAGTCGGACGTTGACACGACGCAGCGCATTGCGGCGACAATCGGGACCGTCATCCAGGTTGACGAGAACAAGGCGTACCTGTGGCTTGAGCGCAATGAAATGCGCGAGGACGGGTACGGGTGGATCGTCAACACCCTCTATCGGCTGACAGTGGACAAGACCTCCAACACTGCGGCGTACACATACGACCCGGAAGACGACCTGGTCCCGTTGGACAGCATCCCGCAAACGGCGGACCTGCCCGATGAACAGAATACCGGGGTCACGCGCCTGCTCACGGTACACGTGGGCAATCGCACGAGCAAGCCCGGTGCCGCCGGTGCCAGCGATTACCAGGGGCTCATGTACATCCAGGGCGAGGTGAACAACCGCCTGACGCAGAGGGCGGAGGTCCTGGACAAGTTTGTCGACCCGATCATGTACGGGCCGGACATCGCGGATGAGCGCGGGCGCGTTGCTTTGTCAGAAGACAAGTACGTGATCACCGAGGCGGGCGGCGAGGGCGCACCTGTCGGCATGATCGTCTGGGATGCCCAGTTGACGGCGGTCAAAGACGAACTCACGGAACTGCGCGAACTGTTCGCGGTCACAGCCGGCATCGAACTGACTGCACTCGTGCCGCAGACAGGCGGTGGGCCGCAGAGCGGGAGGGCTATCCGCCTGTCGCAGACGCGCACCCAGTCCACGGTATCCGCGCGGCAGAGGCAGTATGAGATCGCCGCGCAGGAGCTTTTCGCGCTTGCGCTTGAGCTTGCTGTCGCAAGCGGCGTCAAGGGCGCGCCTGAGGATGGGCAGATCGTGCAGGTTCCGGCGGAAGACATTGCAGTAGGCTTCGGTGACGGCCTGCCGCAGGACACGCTTGGCGAGATCGAGGAACAGATCGCGATGCTTGAAGCGGGCGTCCAGTCGCGCGTTGAAGCGGTTATGGCTCTGCACGGCCTGACGCGAGACGCGGCGGAGCAGATGGTCTCGGAGATCGACGCGGAGCGCAGTACGGCAAGCCACAGTCTCGGCGGTCTGCTCGGGCTCAATGGCATCGGCACCGAGCCGCCAACGATGCAGCCCGTAGCGGGTGAGGAGTAGTGCCAGGCAGGGCTTATGTGCCGCAGGCGATTGTTCCGCTGACGCCTGAGCAACTGCACGCTGTGACGGGGCAGTTGACCAGCAGTTACGCGGCGGCGGAACAGAGACTCGTCGCGCTTCTGTCGCAGGGCGACATCACGAGTTGGCGCCGGGCGTTCACGGAGCAGCAACTCTCGCAGGTCAACGCGATCATGCAGACGCTTGGTGAGAACACCACGGCGTTCGCGCGGTACTGGATGCCCACGCTTTACGATCACGGTCTGAGCATTGCGGACGGCTACCTGATGCAGCCGGAGTGGGTGGAGCCGTACAAGGCGCTGCGGGCGCAGGGCATGAGCCACATGCAGGCGGTTGGTGAGATCAATCGGCTCAGTGGCGACGTGGCTCCAGGCGGGCGCAGTGTAGCGGCGCACCCGGGACAGGTCACACCGATGGACCTGCGGTTCACGCGCCTGCACGACGACGCGGTCGCTCAACTGGCGGAGAACCTCGTGCGGCCGCTCGGGGAGGCGCGCAACTACGCGGCGCAACGCATCGAGGACATGGTCGCCAGGGCGAAGCGCCTCGGAAACAGCCCGGCGGCGTGGATCCGCCAGACGAACATTCGCGAGGCAAGCCTCAAAGCAATGCAGCAGGCGTACCTGGACGGGATGACGCCGAAGCAGGCGGCCAAGATATTCCGGCAGGAACTGAAAGACCGAGGCATCACCAGCTTCGTGGACAAGGCCGGGCGACCCTGGAACATGAAGCGGTACACAGAGATGGTGACGAACACGGTCTGCCAGGAGTGCGAGCGGGCGGCGCTCACGAACCGGCTCATGGAGCGCGGGGATGAGTTCGTGAAGATCACCGACCACGCGGAAGAGTGCGACCTGTGCAAGCCCTGGGAGGGGAAGGTTCTAAGCCTGACCGGGTCTACCGAGGGTTACCAGACGTTGAATGACGCGCTGGACGCGGGGCTGTTTCACCCGAACTGCAGCCACGCGGCGGTGCCATACATACCCGAGATCGAGAATGCCCGTGCGAACTACCGGGCGCGCCAGGAGGCGGCGCAGTGAGGGTCAATTTCGTCAACCCGGACACGTTTGAGCTCTGGGACTACCGGAACTACGACACCCAGGGCATCGGCGGGTCTGAGACCGCAGTCTGCGAACTTGCGAAAGGCCTTGCGGCGCGAGGTCACGAGGTCACCGTTTACGGGCCGATCCCGGAAGACTGCGAGCCGGAGTGGAACGGCACAGTCTGGCGCGACAAGGCGACGCTGGACCGAACGCAGGATGCGCTCTGGGTTCTCTGCAGGTGCCCAGAGGTTGCGAAGGGCGGTCTGACCGGGCAGGTGTGGGTGCAGTGCCAGGACCAGGACTACCCCGGCAGGTGGGCGGACGAAGGCGCGTATGACCGGGTGATCGCGCTCTGCGAGAGCCACGCGAACTACCTGCGTCAGTACCCGTTCGGGCCGCGTGTCTGCGTGTCAAGCAATGCGGTGCGGCTGGACCTTCTCGCGGAAGTCGAGGCAAGCGAGCCGATCATCCGCGACACCGCGAAATGCGTCTGGACGAGTTCGCCAGACAGGGGCCTTGTGCAGTACCTGCTCCCACTCTGGCGGCGCATTCACGAGTTCGCGCCCGAGGCAGAGCTTCACGTCTACTACGGCTTTGACAACATCGACAACATGATCAGGAAGACCCCGGATGACCCGCGCATCGCCGGGGCGGTAGCTTTGCGCGACCAGGCGTTCAAGTGGTTCGAGAAGCTGGAACCGTTCGGCGTCCGGTGGCACGGCAGGCAGCCGCAGAGGGCGTTGTATCGGGAGCTTTTGAGCGCAGGTCTCTGGACGCACCCTAGCGAGTTCGCGGAGACCTCCTGCATCAACTGCATGGAGGCCCAGTGTTGCGGAGCGGTCCCGGTGACGTTTCCCACGTGGGCGATTGCAGAAAACGTGCGGCATGGGGTATTCATCGGCGGGCCGTGCATGGGCGACAGCCTGACGCTTGCCGAGTTCGCGCAGGCGGTCGCTGGGCTGGTGAACAACCCCGACGCGCAAAGGACGATTCGGCAGGAGATGGTGCCGGAGGCGCGGGCGCGGTGCGGGTGGGAGCATATCGTGAACCAGTATGAAGCATGGATGCGCAACGAAGACGCCGTGAGCCCGCAGAAGGTGGTGTGGCAGGTTTGACGACGCTCAGTTTCCCGGTGGCGGCGAATGACAGCGTGAGCCATTTGCTTCCGCGCAGGCCGTCACAGGTGCAATTCGAGTATCCGTGGCTGACGTTCCAGTACGAGCACTCGGAAGGTCTCGTGCTGAACGTCGGCGCCGGCGGCGACAGCGCGCGGCTCAAAGAGCTTCGCGGCGCGGTCAATGTGGACGTCTGCGAAGTTGATCCCGTGAGTGGCTACCCGAACCTGATTGACCGGGTAGCTGACGCGCGCGCATTGCCGTTCCCCGACAATAGCTTCGACACGGTCGTGCTCGGGGAGGTCCTGGAGCACCTGGACAAGGACGGCGCTCGGCAGGCCGTCGCGGAGGCGCGCAGGGTGGCGCGCGAGCGCGTGGTCGCAACGATCCCCTGCGACCCGCGCAGCGTCGAAGAGCAAAGGCAGGAACGGGAATGCATCTACGGGGCGGACCCTGAGCCGCTTGAGTACGCGCCGGGCGCCTACACCTATCACAGGATGGTGACCGTTACGGAGATCATAGAGCTGTTCGGGTGGGTTCCGCCAGCGGACCTGACGCTTGAGCAGTGGCGCTACAATGGCAGGCTGCAGGTGGGAGTGGTGGCCCCGTGCTCGTAGGGCGCAAGGTCGTCGGAACTGTTGGCATCCCATGCGGCATGAGCCACTGCCATACCGCGTTCACGTGGAACCTGCTCAAGTTCGCGCAGTTCAACGAGCGGCACTTGCTGCAGCCGGACCAGGACCTGCTGTACCTGGACACGGGCAGCACGTATCGGTACTTCGCGCGGAATGAACTGGCGCGCAAGGCGCAGGGCGAGTTCCTCTTTCAACTCGACGCGGACCACACGTTCGGGGCGGACATTCTCAAGCGGCTACTCATCCCGTTTGAGCAGTACGGGCTGGACGTGGTGACAGGCGTCTACTATCAGAGGCAGCCACCGTATCTGCCGGTGATCTACAGGTTCCGGGCGGATGACGACTACCACTGCGAGTTCATCACCGGTTTCCCGGATGACACGATCTTCCGGGTTGACTGCGCCGGGGCAGGGTGTCTTCTCGTGCGCACCAGCGTCTTCGACAGAATGCGTTCGGAACTCGGTGAGGAACCGTTCGACCAGTACCAGGGGACCGGGGAAGACTTCAGCTTCTTCATGCGGTGCCGCAAGCTCGGTATCCAGGTTCACGTGGTGCCGTGGGTGCAGTGCGGGCATATCGGCCAACAAGTCTTCGGCGCGCAGCACCATGAGAAGTACCTGCCGCAGTTGTGCGGGCGCACGGAGACGGTGGCTGGACTGAAGCCGACAGAATAGACGACTGCGGACACAAGCGCGCAATGAGCCTCGCCAATCGGCGGGGCTTTTGCAGTTCTGGGGACAGCCCAGGCAATCACCCGACGGGGGTAAACGGAGGCAGTACCGATGGCAGACGAACCGACCAATCAGCAGGACACGCAGGACGCACAAGCCGCCTCCGGTGCGCAGGGAGGCGGGGCTGATGCGGCAGGGCAGGATACTGCGCCGCCCGCCGCAGGGAAGACATTCACGCAGGATGAGCTTGACCGGATCGTTGCCGACCGGATCGCCAGGGAAAAGCGCGCCGCAGACAAGCGCGCAACCGAGCTCGAAACCGAACTGGCCGGTTTCCGTGAGGCAGAGACGAAGCGACGTGAAGCCGAGATGACCGAGACGCAGAAGGCGGAGGAAGCGCGCAAGGCGGCAGAGGCGAGAGCCCAGCAGCTTGAGGCCGAACTGGCCGCCGCCCGCACCGACGCACTGCGCTCCCAGATCATCGCAAGCGAGGCTGCAGACCTGCCGCCCGCGTACAGGCTGCAGGTGACGGGTGACGACGCTGACGCGATCAAAGAGAGCGTCGGCAATGTGCGCAAGCAGTTCGAAGCCGACCGCGCGGCGTGGCTGCGCGGGCTGGCATCCATGACGCCGGAGGACATCGTCGCTCAGTATGGCGAGGAGGTCGCGTCGCCGCTTGTGGCTCGCTTGACTGGCAAGCCGCAGAGCGTGGGCGCGGCACCGCGTTCCAGCGTTCCGGCTAATCCTCCTGCGGAATGGTCGCCGGACAACAACACACCAGAAGCATGGCGTAAGGAGCGGGAACGCAGGGGCATCGGCTCGCTGCGCCCGTAGCGCCAGAAAGGAAGGCATGACGAATGGGTGCGACTACCACCACCACCGTAACCGAACTCGTGGCGGCAATCATCGGCGAAGCCCGTATGTGGATGGCTGACACGAGCCTGTTCTACCCGAAGCAGGGCATCGCGACGCAGTTCCTGCAGTGGAAGGACCTGCGCAATGTTCAGGGCAAAGCTGCCACGTTCCCGAAGCTCGGGTCTATCGCGTTCGGCGACAGCACCGAGGGCGAGGACTACGTGACCACGTCCGCACTGGACACCAGCGCGGTCACCGTCACTGCATCCCGCAAGAAGGTCATCGTGCCGATCACGGACGAGGCGGAATACTCCAGCGAGCAGGATCTGATCGCGCTTGCCGGCAAAGCCATCGGCACCGCAGCCGCGGAGAAGTTCGACAATGACGTCTTCGCGCTGTTCAGTTCGCTGGGTGCTGGCACGAGTTACAATGCCAGTGGTTCTCCGGTGACTGCGGCGGAGTTCCAGAGCTTCATCACGGCCCTGCGCACCGTCAAGGCCCCCGGCCCTTACGCAGCGATCTTCCACCCGTGGGGCTGGTATGAGTTCCTGACGGAGGCCAGTTCGCCGCTCGTCAACGCCGCCGCTTCCGACAGCGTTGCGAAGGGCATCTGGAACGACTACTACCAGGCTAGCCCGTTCGGTGTGCGCTGCTTCACACACGCGGATGTTAACAAGGCGAATGCCGACGCTGACTACCTCGGCGCGTTCCTGTCGCCCTACGCCATCGGCTGCGTCTGGAAGCGTGACCTCGCGATCGAGACTGAGCGCGACGCTTCGGCCTCCTGGACTGAGTACGTAGCAACGATGGACTACGGCCTCGGCGTGATCGACTCGACGATGGGCATCCAGCTCCTGCAGGACGCTGACTAAGGAGGGCTGACCTGTGCCCTACCTGTACATTCCTTTGCCGGAAGATCACGAACTGGCCCCGGCATACGAGAAACGCTACTACCCGACCGGGCGGCCTGTCGCAGACATCTGCGCCGAGCGGCCCGGTTGGGAGCCGTCCATGCCCGCGAATGCGGATGTGTACAAGGACGGGCGGCTGATCCAGCGCGCGCCCCAGAAGGCAGCGCGCAAAGCGAAAGGAGATGGCTCGGATGGGGCTTGATTTCCAGCCCATGAAGGTCGTGGTGCCGATCGGCGCTGCGGCCAATACCGCTGCAGTCGAATACCCGCTGCTCGCCGCAGGGAGCAACTACATCCAGGTGCAGGCTGTGCGGCTCATTGACATGGTAGGCATGAGCGGCGCGAGTGGGTCCGCGTACATGCAGGCGACTGCGTACAACAAGGGGGCGGCTGGAGCCGGGACCACCGTCGTGGCCCAGCGCAGCAATAACGCCTCAGCCGGGGACTACATCGCGGCCTACGTGCCATGGTCGCTGACCATGGCGACGACTCCCGGCTACGACCAGCTTGACCCGGGCGAGGTGCTGACCCTGAAGATCGGTGGGTCTGGCGCGAACGGGACGTTCACCGGCCTTGTCGCGGAAGTTGACTACGCCCTTGGGTACGGCGGAGGCATCTAACCCATGAGCCTGATCACGTGCACTCCCGGCGGCGCAAGCGACAACAGCTACGTCACCACTGCGCAGGCGAATATATACTTCGAGCACACCCTGCGCAATGGCGACTGGACGCAGTACGGTACCGACGACCGGGAGCGCGCGTTGATTCAGGCGACGCAGAGGATCGAGCAACTCGGGGGGCCTCCAGGAGACCCGGACAGCCCAGATCGTCCGCTCTTCTCGGGGGCCCCCTACGACGCTGACACGCAAGTGCTTCACTTCCCGCGCAGCACGGACAAGACGGACGCAGGAGTGCTGACGATCCCGAAGGCCCTGCGCGATGCCGTCTGCGAGCAGGCGTTGTGGTTGCTGGAGAAGGTCAATAGCCCGGACCTGCTTGACCGGCAGAAGCTGCAGGAACAGGGCGTTGCGAGTTTCAGCATGGATGGGCATTCCGAGACATACCGGGGCACCCGCATTCCTCGGGACATGAGCCCGGCGGCGTGGGACCTCGTGCAGCCGTTCATCCAGCGGACGCGCAGAACGGTGGTGCGGTGAGTGCGTTTCAACCTGGACGACACAGAGGTCCGCAAAGCGCTGGACGATATCGGCAACCTGCCATTGCTCATGCAGGCTGACCTGCGGCACTTCATCGACGGCTTTGCACTTAGCGTCCAGGCGGATGCGCAGGAAAAGGCGCCATTGGACACCGGGACCCTGAAGCGATCCGCGCGCACGAGTACCCGCCTCATTGGTGATAGCATCGGCAGCGAGATCACCTTCGGCGGCCTTGCGTCGGCATATGCCGAGGTTCAGCACGAGCGGGTTGACTTTGAGCACCCCAAGGGCGGGCAGCATCATTGGCTGTACGGCGCGGAAGACAGCGCCTGGACGGACGCAACGGAGCGGGAGTTCGTTGTGCTCACCGGCGAGAAGGCGGCGGAACTTGCGGAGCGGTACATCGGAGGCAATAACTAATGCTGCTCAGCAACGCGACGGTGAGGATACGGCGCCCAGTGCGCAGGGAGACAGGCTCTGGCAGTTACGAGCGCGAGACCAGATATGACACGCTCCCGGAGCAAAGGGCAAGTCTGCGCCGACTGGCCCCGGACAAGGCGCTTGCAGTGCTCGGGCAAGTGGCGCTGAATGCGTGGTCTTTGCGTCTGCACTCCCGGTTCGAGATCGGCCCGGGCATGACCGTAAAGGCGAAGCGCGACGGGCAGGACGCATGGCAGGAGTACAAGGTGCTGACGGTCACGCAGGGCATGTACACGCGGGCGATCCTGGAGGGAGTGGAGTAGCATGGCAACGGACTTCGTCCACACCTCCGAGATCGTGCAGGCGGTTATCAACGTTCTCAAGGGCGCTGACGCCGACCTGCATACGGGCGGTCTGCCGGCAGACTGGTTTGACCGGACGCACGACGAGCGCCTGAAAGCCATCATGTTCGGTGACCTCGCGGACTACGTAAGCCAGGAAGCGTTTCTGAACGACCTGCCTGCGATCATCGTTCGCGGCCTCGGGTGCGAGAGTACCGGGCGCAGTGGGGCGGGCGGAGTCCTGGAGACAGCGGAGACGATCCGGGTCATCCATGCGCGGCACTATACCCAGTGCTACAACGACGACGGCGACCCAGAGCGGAACATGCTCAAGGCCCGCCTGCGGTACGCGAAGATCATCAACAAGGCCCTATTCAACGACCCACACAAGCGCCTTGCGGTGATCGCCGCGGCCGGCACGCGCACGGACGTGTCTCTGACCTGTTCCGACACGAACGGGGCGCAGATCGTGAACGTGGAGTTCGGCGGCTGGGACTTCGGCATAGACGGCGGCACGAAGGGCACAGAAGAGGTGCGCCTCTTGCGCAGACTACCGATCCAGGCGTGGGCAATCGCCTGCGACCTGCGGGTGACGATACGGAGCGGATGAGCATGATTGACGAGTTGAAACAGGTTCCGGCACCGTGCGGCCCAGCCGGTATTCCGCGCAAGCCGCCGCCTGCCGAAGCGCAGACCGTTGACGAGGATCACGGCGCGGAGAATGCGCCTGAACCGGAGAGTGATGAGGCATGAGCTTCTACAATGGCACGGTGACAGGGCTGTCGAAGATCGCGACGGGGACACCCAGCGCATTCTGTCGCGCGGTCCTGAGCGGAGAGTTCAGCGTCAACCCGCACAACATCCGCAAGAAGGGCGCGGGCGCACAGTTGCACGTGCGCAAGGGCACCAGCGAGATCCGCCTGACCGCTACAGTCGTAGGCCTGGACAAGACGGACCTCGCGAAGTTCTTCCCGACGACGAGCGGCGTCCAGGTGGCAAGCTTCCCGGACTTCCTGGTCGAGGTGGACGACGGCAGCAACGGGCGCGAGTTCGTCTGCACCAGTGGGCAGCCAGTGAACGTCACGGTCAGCCTGCCGGAAGGCGAAGACAGCGAAGTCGAGTATCAGGTGGAAATGCTGTTCGCCGCCTGCAGCGGGTACGCCGCGGGGACGTACATCCCGGTCTACAACGCCTACGACGGGCACACCATCAATGACGCGACGGTTACGATCTCCGGCGTCAGCGAGAATGTGATGAGCTTCGAGCTGAGCAACGACCTCGGGGCACGCCTGCGCAACCCGCTCAATGGGAAGACCGCAGGAGCGAAGACTTTCGCGGCGGCGGCAATCGTCCAGGGCAATGACCCTGCGCTGTCGTTCGTGACGGCGGATGAGTACGGCGTGGAAAACCTGTTCGCAGACGACCACACGCCGGTTGACATCGTCCTCTCACTCGCGAACGGGACCAGCGCGCAGGATATCACGATCACGCTGGATGACTTTGTGCCAGAGAGCTTCAACATGCCGGTGACTGGTGAGGAGTTCGAGGGCTTCAGCCACGAGTTCCGACCAGGCGACGGCGTGACCTACAACCGCGTGCAGATCGCGTAGGAGGCAGACCGTGGGCTACAAGCCGATTCTGAAGGAGACCTTCAAGGCGCTCGGGGCGACGTGGACCTTCAAGCACCCTGACAAGGCGCTGGCAGCATTGCTCAAGGCTGTGCAGCGTGAGGGTCTGCTTGAGGTGCATTCTGACAGACCGCCAGTAGAAATCATCGATGAGTGCGTGGCGGTCTATGAAGAGGGTATTGTGGACTGGTCTGGTGTGGATGGACAGGACGGGAAGCCGCTGCCCTGTAACCGCGACAATGCGCTGGCAATCCCGACGCTGGACAAGGCGACTGTTGCCTGCGCGTACCTGGTGAAGAGTCTCGGGACTGATGCCGAGATGGGGCAGTCCGCCGAGCAGCCTACTGGTATCACGCCCCAAAGCGAAACGGATGGGCAGAAGGCTACGGAGCAGCAGTAGCGCGCCACAAGAAGGCAGCAGGCAAAGGAAGACCGGCCCCTCAGTGCATCGAGGGGCCATTGCTTTGCAGGCTGCTCGGCGTCAATCCCGTGGAACTGTCACAGATGGACCCGGACACGATCCGGCAGCATATCGCGTACCACGACGGCAAGGCCCTTGCCGAGTGGGTAAGCGAGCACCCCGCGCGTCCAGAGAGGTGAGACGATGCCACAGGTACGGTTGGACATACTGCTGTCGCTGGTGGACAAGGCGAGCGGGGCGCTGGGCAATGTGCGCGGGGCACTGAACGGGCTTGAGCAGCGCCTGCAGACCGGGCAGAAGCAGGCGGCAGCGTTCAACGAGAAGTGGGGCAATACCCTGCGGCTCGGGCAGCAGGTGGGCGCGGGAATGACTGCGGCGGGCGCCGGGATCGCGTTCGTGGCGAAGTCTGGCATTGAGGCGTCGATGGAGCTTGAGGGCTACCGGGCGAAGCTGGAAGTGGCCCTGAAAGACGCGACGAAAGCCGCGGAGATGTACGACTGGGCGAAGAAAAAAGCGGCGTCGACGCCTTTCGAGATGGCGGACGTAGTCGACGCCACGACACGGCTCGAGATGTACGGCCTGAGCGCAACGGAGTGGTTTGACAAGGTCGGCAACATGGCCGGCGCGATGGGCAAGGACGTGAACCAGGCGGTTGAGGCGATTGCCGACGCGGTGAGCGGCGGAGGCCTGGAGCGACTGAAAGAGTTTGGCGTCTCGGCTACGAAGCTCAAGGAGCTGGGATGGTCCGGGGACTACTCCGCAGAGGGTATCAAGACGCTGAAGAGCGCGCTTGAGCAACTCATGGAGCGCGACTTCGGCGGCGGTATGGAAAAGATGATGGGCACCGCCAAAGGCGCGATGTCCAACTTCTCTGACGCTGTGTTCCAGATCAAAGCTGCCATAGGTGACGCACTGCTGCCCGCGGTAAAAGCGCTGACGCCGATCCTCACCAGCATGGCGAACGTGCTGGCGAAACTTGCAGCGACCCCGGCAGGGCAGGCGCTCATCACGTTCGGCGTCGCAGTCGGCGGGCTCATGATCGTCATCGGGCCTCTGCTCATGGCATTGCCTGCGCTGGTCAATGGTTGGCAGATGCTTACCGCGATCATGGGGGCTGGAGGCGCGACTGGGGCGTTGAAAGGCTTTGCCGGTGCGGTCCCTGGACTCGTTGGCAAGCTTTCGGGTCTCGCAGGCACGGCGCTCCCAGCGGTGCAGGGCGCTATCAGTGCGATGGGGGCAAGCCTGTCCGGGATCGCAGCGGCGGCCGGCCCTATCGCCATTGCGATCATCGCGATTGCTGCGCTGGCCTACGAACTCTACAAGCTGAAGCAGGCATACGACAGCGCGGCGAAGGCGGGCGAAGAGGCGAACAAGAAGTTCAAGGAAGTCGAGGCTGCAGAAGACGCCTATGCAGCGCGGACCGGAACGCAAGCAGAGCTCGCGAAACAGCGTGCGGAGCGCGAGAATGCAAAGGTCACGCTATCGGACCGCTTTTGGGGTGCAGTCACAGGTGGCGGGCGGACCAGCAAAGACATCGCGCGGGAACGTGTGGCGATGGGGCAGGCGATCCCAATTGCCGGCAAGCGCGCACTTGGCGGGCCAGTGCTGGCCGGTGGCATGTACTTGGTTGGCGAGAATGGGCCGGAACTGTTCAGACCGAAGCAGAGCGGGGAGATTGAGGACGCCGACGCGACAAGGCTGCGCATCCGGGCGGCGAAGCTGGACGCAATGAAGCGCCCGGTCTTGTCAGGCGCCGTGGCTGGCGCTGGAACGGCGTCGCTTGCGTCCATCAGCAAGGGCGGCTCGTCCATGCCGCAGATCGCGCGGGGCGCAGAGCAGAGGACGGTCATCGAACTGCGCCTGGAACCGGGGCTTATCGCGAAGGAGATCCAGAGCGCGGTGCAGTCACCTGGAACGAAGCAGGCGATTGTGAGCATTACGCGGATGGCTGGGGCGCAGTCGTTTCCGCAGACGGCCTATTAGCCCAACGCGCGGAGTAAACGCGCGAGAGGCCCCGTTTTGCGCGATTATGGGGCATTGTAGCGTGGCTGGCCGAAAATCCACCACGCAGCGGTTGAAATCGGCCCACTTGCGGGTATAATCGTACTCAGACCGGGGAGGGA
>CAZOSR010000034.1:0-12928 GCA_964582445.1 uncultured Coriobacteriaceae bacterium
CGCAGGGTCCTTACCGAGGCCTCGGGCGGCATCACGTTCGACCGGCTGACCTCGCTGGCGATGACCGGCGTCGACCGTGTTTCGGCGAGCGCGCTTACGCTGGCGGCTCCCCTCGATCTAGGATTGGATGTTCTGTGACCGACCTTCGCGGACAGTATCTCGCATGGGTCCGCCGGGCCACCATTGCCCTGGTCTTGCCGCTCGTGCTCACAGGCGCCCTGCAGATCGCATCCTCGTCTCCGTGGTGGGCTGAGCCCGCGCCCGAGGCCGGTTCCGTGCGGTATCTGTTCATCGCGGTCGGGGTCGCTGCTGTTGTGATCGGCCGGACTACACGTGCACGCGATACGGCGATACTGCCGCTGGGCCGGGGGGCGCTCGTAGCGCTGTCGTGGAGGCTTGTGGTGTACACGCTTGCACCGGTCACGACCGGAGCCGTTCTCGCGCTCATGACACGTCAGATGTGGGACTACTACCTGCTCCTGGTCGTGACGCTCATCGGTCTCGTGACGCTGTTTCCCACGTTCGCCCAGTGGATGGCGTGGTCAGAGCCCCGGAGCGGGGAGGAGGCCTGATGCCGGTCACCGGATTCGCTCCACTCGACTGGTTCCTCAGCCTGCTCGACACCTGGGGACACCTTATCGTCATCGGCTTCACCATCTCGGAGAACCTCTTCGTGATCGGGTCCTTCACCCCCGGTGAGACGGTCGTCATGGCAGCGGGTTTCGTGTCGGAGATGGGTGGGCTCAATCCCTGGTTCGTCGGCCTGTCGTCGCTGGTGGGTACGATGACCGGCAGCAACCTTTCGTACTGGTTCGGTCGACGCGGTGGTCGCAATGCGCTCGTCAAGTGGGGCGGCAGGTTCTTCGATGAGGAGCGCATCGTTGCTGCCGAGGAGTACTTCGAGCTACACGGCAACAAGACGGTGCTCGTGTCGCGATTCGCGGCCGGCTTCAAGAACTTCGTTCCGGTGATCGCCGGCGCATCGCGGATGAGGCTGTGGATCTTCGAGCTCTACACCTTCTTCGGTGCTGTGATCTACACGACCCTCATGGTCATGCTCGGCCGCATCTTTGCCGACAACTTCGACCGTGCGCTGGCTGTGGCACGCAACATCACGTGGTTCGGTCTGCTCCTCCTGCTTGCGATGCTCGCCATGATCTTCTGGGGCCGCCGCAGGTACATCGCACGCAGGGTCGAGGTGTTCGCGGACCTTGCCGAGGAACTGCGCGATGACGAGATGGAAGACGCGGAGGCCGGCGAGTGATCGCACCCACCACGCGTGCCGCTGTAGCCGCAGCGCTCCGGCGCGCGGACGGACGGAGCGTCTCGGGTGAAGCCATCGCGTCTGCGCTCGGCATATCGCGGGCGAGCGTGAACGCGCATATCGCCGGGCTGCGGGCGCTCGGCTACGAGATCGTGTCATCCTCGCGCGTTGGATACCGTCTTGTGTCCGCGCCGGATGCGTGTCTACCCGAGGAAGTGGCGCCTCTGCTGCAGGACCCGCTCTGGGTGTCCTGCGCCGGGGGCGCCGTCACAGCTTCGACCAACGACGATGCGAAGCGACTGGCCCGTGCTGGAGCGCCGGAGGGAACGGTGGTCGTGGCGGCTCGCCAGAGCGCAGGCCGTGGACGCTTCGACCGCGTGTGGGCATCTCCCGATGGCGGAGCCTATGTCTCCTGCGTGCTACGGCCTCAGTTGCCGCCCGCCGCCCTGACCCCGTTGCCGCTCGTGGCCGCCGTAGGCGTGTCTCAGGGTCTTGCTGCTCTGGGGCTGGATCCGCAACTCAAGTGGCCCAATGACGTTGTGATCGATGGGCGGAAGCTTGCAGGGATCCTGATCGAGATGGCGGCGGAGGCCGACCGCACCGAGTGGGTGGTGATCGGCTGCGGGCTCAACGTCACCGGGCGGCCGCACGAACGGGCAGCGTCGTGCACCGAGCACGTACCCGGAGTGTCCGTGGCGGCAGTCGCCGCCGTTGTGCTGGATGGCATCGCTGGTGCCTACGGACGGTTCCTGGATGCCGGGTTCAGCGCACTGCGCGATGAGTACGAGCACCGGCTTGCGATCATCGGCCAGGTGGTGATCGTACGCGATGCGATGGGATCGGTTGTGGCCGAGGGACAGGTGGCCGGTGTCGGGGATGCGGGGGAGCTGCGCCTGGGGGAGCCTGATGCGGAAGTCCGCGTCGTTGCGGGTGAGGTGACGCTGCGCGATTGACCGCGGCGTGCCCAGCGGTTATCGTAAGCCACTCAGCCCTGAGCACTTACGATTGGGATTCCGCATGCACCAGTCGAGCACTGCTGGACTCGTCCGGGCTGCTCTGGCGGCCGCCATCATCGCTGCCAGCGCACTCATCACGGTCCCCGTAGGCCCCATCCCCGTGACGCTGCAGGTGCTGGCCGTCGCGGTGTGCGTGCTGGTACTCCCACCTCGGGAGTCGTTCGCGGCGCTCATGGCGTATGTGGGTCTCGGCGCCCTCGGTCTGCCGGTGTTCTCCGGCGGGTCCGGCGGGGTTGGTGTCCTTCTCGGCCCCACAGGCGGATTCATCTTCGGCTTCCTCTTGGGTGCCCCCCTGGGCTCGCTCACGCGGACGCTGGTGTCGGCGCACACCGGCATACGCACGCTTCCCGGCGATATCGCAGGGGTGCTCGTGCTGCTGGCGCTTTCGTATGCTGCGGGTCTTGCATGGTTCACTGTGGTGACGGGTACCACGGTCGCGGAAGCGTTTGCCGTTGCTGTGGCGCCGTTTATGATCCCCGATACGGTCAAGCTCGTCATTGCGTTCGGTATCGCCCGCCCCATCAGACGGGCCGTGACAAGAGACGTCAAGCCACGCGGGTGAGACCGCCAGGGGCTGGGCGCACGTACCCGCCCTGTCGCGTGTCAGGGCGCCCCGCTACTATGGTCGGGTGGGGTCTAGCAGCGAGTGCGGGAGGTCCTGTGTCCAGTTCGGTACGTTTCGCCCATGCGGCCGATCTTCATCTCGACGCGCCGTTCAAGGGCGTTGATGCCGCTGATCCGCGCGTCCGGGAGGCGCTGATCGCAGCGACACTTGGCGCTCTGGATGTCGTGGTAGACACCTGCATCGAGCGGGAGGCTGACTTCCTCGTGCTTGCTGGAGACGTGTACAACACCGCCGACAAGCCGCTTCGCACGGAGTTCGCCTTCAGGGAAGCCTGCGTCCGTCTGGACGCTGCGGGCGTGCGCGTCTTCATAGCGCGGGGGAACCACGATCCGGCGAGTGGCCGTTCGGCGGGTCTTGAGATGCCGCCGAACGTGCACATCTTCTCTGCCGACGCTGTGGAGCGGGTGGTTCTCGAGCGACAGGGTCGACCGGTGTGCTCCCTGTACGGTCGCTCTTTCCGGACTGCCGCCGAGAAAGGCGATCTGGCCGCCGGTTTCTCCCGGCATCCGGACGACACGCTCGCGGTGGGGGTGCTGCACACCAACGTCGGCGGCCGCGAGGGTCACGGACCATATGCACCCTCGTCCCTCGATGAGCTGCGTGCCGCGCGGATGGACTACTGGGCGCTCGGGCATATCCACAAGCCTGAGGTGCTGTCCGAGAAT
Organism: uncultured Coriobacteriaceae bacterium; assembly: GCA_964582445.1. GTDB lineage: Bacteria > Actinomycetota > Coriobacteriia > Anaerosomatales > Anaerosomataceae > Anaerosoma. Next base: position 3,571 of record CAZOSR010000034.1, read on the forward strand.
CCCCCGATCGTGTATAGCGGGTGCACGCAAGGGCTGCACCCGGGTGAGAGCGGGCCGCGCGGCTGCACGTTCGTCACGCTCGAAGCGGGCGGCGCCACAATCGAGCAGGTGCCGACTGCACGTGTCGCATGGGCCTCGGCATCGGTGGATGCAGGGAGCCTCGGAACCATCGATGCCGTGCGTGATGCGCTGAATGCCCAGGTCGACAGTGCGCTGCAGGATGCGGATGGCATCCCGGTGATCGTGCGTCTTGAGCTTCTCGGGCGCACTCCTGTGCATGGAGAGCTCGTGCGACCGAAGGCGTTGGATGATCTCCTCGCAGACGTGCGTGCGACGGGCCTTTCGCGCGATCCCTGGGTCTGGGTCGATCGCCTCCGAGACCGCACCCGACCCGCGATCGACCTCGACACGGTCCGCGCGGGAGCGGACTTATCCGCTGATCTGGTCGCGCTTGCCGATTCACTGCTTGCCGATGAAGAGGGTCTTGTGGCGTATGTGGACGCGGTGTCGAAGCCCATCCTCGCCGCACTCGACTCGCGCGACGTCTTCACGCCTGATGCGCGCTCGATCATCGAGCGCGCGCGCGACCGCGCACTCGATCTCCTGATGGCCGAGGAACAGCGATGAGGCTCGAGCGCATAGAAGCGGTTCGCTACGGCCGTCTTGCGGGAGAGGTTCTCGGGGAACTGGATCCGGGGCTGACGGTTGTCCTCGGCCCGAACGAGGCCGGGAAATCCACCTACACCTCGTTGGTCCGGCACGTGCTCTACGGCTATCCAACACCGGGACGCAAGGAGCCGGGCTACTTCGTCTCCGGGGAGGGACGCCTCGGACGCCTCGTGTTTGCCGATAGCGGCGAGCGGTGGGCGATCGAGCGGACCGAGGGCCCCCACGGCGGCGTGCTCCGAACACATGCGCTGACGGGGCAGGAGCGGCCTGACCTGCCCACGGAGTTGACTCGCGGCGTGAGCGCGCTCGCATACCGAATCGTCTTCGGCTTCGGTCTGGACGAGATGGCGGCCATCGAGGAGCAGCGTGCCACAGGCGATGACGTGCTGTCGCGACTGTATGCCGCAAGTGCCGGTCTCCGGGTCAGTCCGCACGAGATCCGCATGGCGCTGGAGAAGAGCGCCGGAGACATATTCATCCCCGGCGGCCGCAGACGTGAGCTGAACACGCTGATCGCCGAGTTGCGCGACATACGTGCCGAGGAGCGGGCGCTTCGCGCTCAGGGAGATGAGTTCGTGGCCGACCAGGAGCGTCTTGGGACGCTGCGGGAACGGCTGCCCGGGTTGCGGGAAGCGCTCGAGAACGCACGAGTCGAGCTGACCGGGCTAAGCGTCGCGGTCGATCGCGCTGACGAACGGCTTTCGGACATCCGGGAGCAGGAGGAGTCGCTTCTCGTGCTCCGTCAGGAGCGCAAACGGATGTCCGATGAGTTCGATGCGATCGTTCTTGACGAGGCCCTTCTTGCGGCGGCTCCCGAGATCGAGGCCCTGCTTGACGAATCCTCGATTCAGATCGAGTCGCTGCGCTCCATCGCCACTACCGAGGCGGCTGTGCAGCGAGCCGCATCGCGTGCAGGCGATGCGGCTCAGCGGAGCGGACTGGGAAACGAGGCCCTCGGCCGTCTGGGCGCGGATCATGAGGATGCTGCCGCTATCGAGGAGGCGCGCGACGCTCTGCAGCGGCTCGAGCTGCAGCTTGAGGGTCGAGGCGAGACGCTCGAGCGCGAGAGGGCGGTGCTCGCACAGGCACAGGTCGCCGCAGACCGCGTGCTGATGCCGCTCGGCATCGTCGATGACGATGCAGCCGAGGTCATCGCGGAGCGGCTCTCCGCGCTTGAAGCGCTGGAGGCGTCGCGCGCAACATCTCCGGGCCACAGGGGGGCGGCGTTCGATGTCCCCTCGGTGGTCATGCTGGTATCCGGCGTCGCCGCGATCGCGACGGGAGTATACCTGCGCGAATGGATCACGGCAGGAATCGGCTGTGTGCTCGTGCTTGCGGGTCTGTGGTTCCTCCTCCGTGCGAGAGCGGGTGTGCCGGCAGCGCTGGGTGACGACGAGCGCAAGGCGCTCCGGACCCTCGACCTCGATCCAGCCGCCGGTACCCTTGACCTCTCGCGGATGCGCCGGGCCCTAGAGAACGCGCGCACGGCGGTTGAGGCACTCGATGCTGCCAGGACGAGCGTCGCGGAGGCCGAGCGCGATGTGTTGCTCGCCCGGGGAGCTCTCGAGACTCGGGTCTCGCTATGGCAGTCATGGCTTGAGGAGCATGGGCTCCCCATCACGTCGTCGCCGGCAGCTGCCGCGACAGCGATCGGATCGGCCCGAGAGGCGCGGAGCGCCCTTCAGAGCGAGGTAGAGCTGCGCGAGGACCTCAGGCAGAGGTCGGAGGCGATCGATGAGTATGTGGGCCGCTTGCGCGAACTCGTCGGACCGCTGATGGCTCTCCCTGCGCGCTCCGCGCGGGAGGATCTCCCCGGTCTGGTGAACCGCATCAAGGAGCGCCTGGGGGCAGAGCGGGCTCGCGCCGCGCGTGCGGATGAGCTCCTGCACGACCTCAGGCCCGTGGATGCCCGTATCGCCGCTGATGAGGCCAGGCTCGACAAGGCCAAGGCGGATGTCCGCGACATACTGGAGCGCTTCGATCTCGTCGAGGGCGGGACCCTCGACGACCTGCACGTTCGCCGCTCGCTCTCCGAGCGCGCGGAAGCCGAGGCCACGGCGGCCTTCGAATCGCTTGTGAGTGAGATCAGCGGGCTCGAGTCACGCCTGGAGCAGAGTGCCAGGGAGCGGCGGGGCGTCGAACTCGCGCTCTCGGCCTCCGGATTGGCGGAGCGCGTGACCGATGTCGTAGACCGGTACCTCGTAGATGCGTGCGCGGCGCGCATTCTCGCAGATGCCCAGCAGCGTTATGAGCGGGAGCGGCAACCGGAGGTCGTGCGTGAGGCAGGACGGCTGTTCGCCACGATGACGCGCGGACGGTATCAGAACTTGAACGTGCCGCTCGATGACGGCCGCATCGAGGCCTTCGACGAGCGAGCTGCCGCTCACACCTCCGATCTGCTATCGCGAGGGACCGCAGAGCAACTGTATCTGGCGATCAGGCTGGGGCTGATCGCGCGGCTCGGCGATGTGGGAAGTGGTCTGCCGGTACTCATGGACGATGTGCTGGTGAACTTCGATCCGGAGCGCAGAGAGGGCGCCGCCGAGGCTATCGGGCAGCTCGCTGAACGGCGCCAGATCGTATTCTTCACGTGTCATCCTGAGACTGCCGAGACGTTCTCTCGTGTGGCGGGAGAGCACACGCTCATCGAGCTGGATCGGATCGGCTCGTAGCGTACGGCGCTACTCGGCGTGCAGTGGCTTCTCGGGAGTCACGGCGGGGAATCTGATCGTGAAGACCGTTCCGCCTTCGGGTCGGGGTGCCGCAGTGATGGTCCCGCTGTGCGCTGTCACGATGGCCGCTACGATGGCGAGTCCGAGACCCGCGCCACCTGACCCCCGGTCACGGCTTGACTGCGCGCGGTAGAAGCGATCGAAGATGCGCTGGACATCTTTCTCGGCGATTCCAGGACCCTCGTCGAGCACCCTGGCAATGACGTGGTCCCCGTCGTCAGCGAGATCCACGGCGATCTTCTTCCCTTCGGGGGTCACGCGGGATGCGTTATCGATGAGGTTGCCGAATACCTGCTGCAGGCGGTCTCGGTCGCCAAGGACGGGCGAGGCCGTGCCCACAAGCGTCACGTCTACTCCGCGCGCCTCGAGAAGCGGCGCCAGGCCGTCAATCGCGTGTTGTGCGATGTCTGCCAGGTCGACTTGCGAAAGTGGGAGCTCCCCCGTGGCGCCTTCGATCCGCTGAAGCGTGATGAGGTCGTTGGCCAGCCGTCCGAGGCGCTCGGACTCGCGCGCTATGGTCGATAGGAACTGCCGGGCGTCTTCTTCGGGAACGTCGCCGTCCAGCAGTGTCTCGGCGGCACCACGTATCGCGGTCAGCGGTGTACGCAACTCGTGGCTTACATCCGAGACGAACCGCGACTTGCGCCGCTCCTCTTCGCGCAGCTCGCGAAGCGCTTCCTGGACCTCATCGGCCATCGCGTTGAATGCCGCGGCCACAGCCTGCGTTTCGCCGGAGCCCTGCGGCCTGACGCGCACGGAGTGATCGCCGGAGGCGAACGCGACAGCCCCTTCGGCGAGAGATCGCAATGGAGCCGACAGCCAGCGTGCAAGCACCTCGGTGATGATGAGGGTGGCAACGAGGAATAGCGCGGCAACGATGGCGATCTGCAGGCGGTAGTCGCGTACGAGCGTGCGCATCGAGAACGTGGGGGCCGAGGCATGCACGACCCCGAGCACCCGGCCATCCACCATGATCGGCCCGGCAACGGAGATCACGATCCTTCCGTCGGGCAGCACCCGCTGCTCCGACGAGGTCTCTCCGGCGAGCGCCCGGGCGACCTCCGGGGTGTCCGCATAGCCGATGCCGATGTCCACGCCCGTGGAGTCGGCGAGAGAGAGGCCGCTGCGGTCGAGCACGCGGATGCGGGATGCCTGCCCGGATGCCTGCTCGGTCAACATCGCTGACAACGTCACGGCTTGCATATCGCTCAAGCCCCGCCCGCCGGAAGTAGTGATCTGTGCCGAGAGCGCGGCAGCCAGCACTGTCTGCTCACTCGTGAGCCGTTCTTCGATCTTCCGGGTGCCGTAGCTTTCGAGTTCGGTGAGGAAGTACACCGAGATCGCGGTGGCGACCGTCAGTGCGACGGTGAGGAATGAAACGAGCAGACGGCGGCGGATCGATGCACGCATGACGCGCTACGTCGCCAGCCGGTATCCGTACCCGCGGACGGTCTCTACAACCGCAGGGTCCACTCCGGCTGCGGCAAGCTTGTCCCGGAGCCGCTTGATGTGCGTGTCGACCGTCTTGGTCTCGACCACGTACTGCCACTCCCACGCCTCTTTGAGGAGCTGCTCGCGGGAGAGCACGCGGCCCGCGTGGCGCATCAGGCAAGCCAGCAGCTCGAACTCTCTCGGTGTGAGATCGATGGCCGTCTGGCCGTGGAAGGCAAGGTGGGCACTCTCGTCGAGCGAGATTCCGGCGACCTCCAGCTTGCCGGTGCTGTCGACTCCCTCGGTGCTCCGGCCGCCGCTCCTGCGCAGGAGGGCCTTGACGCGAGCGACGAGCTCACGCACGCCGAACGGCTTCGCAAGGTAGTCGTCGCCGCCCAACTCGAGGCCGACGACCTTGTCGAGTTCGGTGTCGCGGGCCGAGAGGAAGAGCACAGGCGTATCACTGGTTGCACGGATCCTGCGGCAGACTTCGTAGCCGTCGGTCCCTGGGAGCATGATGTCCAGCACGACCAGGTCGAACGGCGTCTCTGCCGCACGGGCGAGCGCGGTGTCGCCGTCTGCGGCAACGGTAACGTCGTACCCCTCCTTGCGGAGGTTGTACGATACGAACTGAAGGATCGACTCTTCGTCGTCGACGACGAGGATCCGGGCGGGCGTGGTCGTCACGGGCTTCCTCCAGGAGTCGAGGTCATACGCGATGATACCATCGGCACTCATCGGAGCCGTCGATGCTGTTGCCGGGTCGTCACGGTCGCCTGGCGGCCGGGGGAGGGAGTGTTCATGATCCTTGCGGTGGACATCGGCAACACCCAGACGGTGTTGGGGCTCATCGACAGCGAAGGACCGGTGGCCCGCTGGCGCGTTTCCACTGAGCCAACGCTTACCGCGGATGAGATACGTCTGCGGATCGGAGGATTGTTCGCGCTCGATGCTATGAGTTGGGAGAAGGTCGATCGGGTCGTCATCTCGTCGGTCGTGCCAACACTCACCGCGGCATACGAGGAGCTCGCTGTGCGCGCTACCGGGGTGGGACCGCTCGTGGTCGGACCCGGCGTGAAGACCGGCATGCCCATCGCGTACGAGAACCCGCACGAAATCGGGGCAGATAGGATCGTGAACGCGATCGCTGCGGTGGAGCGCTTCGGTGCTCCCGTGATCATCGTCGATCTCGGCACGGCTACGACCCTTGATGTCGTTGATGCGGCGGGTGCCTATCTCGGTGGTTCTATCGCCCCGGGCCTGGAGACGAGCGCGGCCGCGCTCTTCAGCCGGGCCGCACGGCTCTCTGCGGTCGACCTCGAGCCACCTGCCCACTCGATCGGGCGCAACACCCGAGAGTCGGTACAGGCGGGACTCCTGCTCGGTCACGCGGCGATGATCGACGGGCTCGTTCACAGGACGTGGGACGAGCTCGGAGGGCCATGCACCGTGGTCGCCACCGGGGGTCTTGCGGGGCGCATCGCTCCGCTTGCCACCACCGTCGATGAGGTCGCGGACGACCTCACTCTCGAGGGACTCGCACTCATCTGGGAGCGGAACGCCTGATAGCCGCTTGCGGAACCATAGCGAGGGGTCAGAGCGGCACAGCTCTTGCTGTTTGCACTCAGCTTCCATGAAGAATCCTGATTCGTGAGAGTTTCACGGTCAGTGTGTGGTACTATGCGTGCGTTCAGGCAAGCAATGGCAGGTACGGTGCGCTCTCATGGCCCGCCAGGGTCGTCCATGCGCTCCGCTACATCAGGTTGCCGCATGCTCTGCGGCAGGCAGGGAGTGATCGCTGAGTGAACAAGCGTGCGAAGCAGCGCCTCATCGGTGTGACCATCCTCATCTTCGTCGCCGTCGGAGCACTCATCCTCTTCTCCGACTTCAGCGGCGGTACCGCTACCAAGACATCGGTCGCTCAGGCCCTTACGCAGGATGACCTGGTGGGTACGCAGGTGGAGGTATCGGGCGAGGTTGTGGCCGGCTCCTGGGTCTCGGGAGCCACGCCCTTCGTCTTTGAGATCGAAGACGGCGCAGATCCCGATTCCGGTCGCCTGCGCATCGTGTGGAACGAAGTCGTCCCCGGATCGTTCGGTGACGGCACCACCGCCACGGTCACCGGTGTGCTCGAGGCGGACGGTACCATCAATGCCAAGTACCTCGTCACCAAGTGCCCCTCCAAGTATGAGTCCTCTACGGGCGCGCTCACCGTCAACGATGCGCTCGGACGTGCGAGCGAGCTTTCGGGTGTCACGCTCAAGGTCACCGGTTTCGTCGTGGAGGGGTCGATCGGTGGCCCCGGTACGGCACCACGCTTCAAGATCGCCGATGATGCGAGCGGCTCGAACGCACTTGATGTCGCATGGGGCGGCGGGCTCTCCGATGAGTTCACCGACGGCGTCAAGGTGGTCGTCACGGGCTCCCTTGAAGAGGGCAACGTGTTCCAATGCACCGAGGTCGCACTCGATCAGGCCGCACAGTAGTCCCCCGTCTCGGTTCTTACTCGCGAACGGAGCTTCCGAATGGATATCGGAACCATCGGTAACGTCTTGCTCGGCCTTGCGAGCATCTCGGCTATCGCCTCGATCGGCGCGTATGCCTTTGGAGGCCAGGGGAGCGATAGCACGCGGAAGCTCGGGCACCTGCTGACCTTCGGCGTCTTCGGATTCACCACGTTGGCCATCATTCTGCTGGCGACCGCGTTTCTTACGGAGAACTGGTCGCTGCAGTACGTCATCTTCAATCACCCCACGATCACCGGACCGTGGGCGTGGCTGTACCGGCTGTCGGGCGTGTGGGCTGGCCGTGAGGGGTCGCTCCTCTTCTGGGAGTGGATCCTCGCCATCTACGCCGCGTTCATCGCGGGCAAGTTCATGAAGAACGACAGCCGGCTTGGCTCCACTGGTCTGGCGATCTTGAACTTCGTTCAGCTCTTCTTCCTGGCGGCGCTGTTCATCCAGACCAACAACCCGTTCCAGCCGGCACCTGCCGGGATGGTCGATCCGGCTACCGGCGCGTTGCTCACGAGCGCGGCGATGAACCCGCTCCTGCAAACCTGGGCGATGGTGCTCCACCCCCCGACGCTCTTCATCGGCTATGCAGGCCTTGCGGTTCCCTTCGCGTTCGGGCTTGCCGCGCTGTTCACCGGCGATGTCTCCAAGAAGTGGGTCGTGTTGACCGACCGCATCACGGTGTTCTCGTGGCTGCTGCTCGGCATCGGCATCGGTCTCGGCTCCGTGTGGGCGTACTACGAACTCGCATTCGGCGGCTACTGGGCCTGGGACCCGGTTGAGAACGCTTCTCTGCTCCCGTGGCTCACGGGTGTGGGCCTGGTCCACTCCATGACCGTTTACCGGCGCCGTGAGGGCTTTCGGATGTGGACCTTCATGATGGCGGCCGTGACCTTCGTGTTCGTCCTGCTCGGCACGTTCATCACGCGGTCCGGCATCGTGCAGTCGGTGCACGCATTCCAGGAGGACCCGCTGTCGTTCTGGCTGTTCCTGATCATGATGGTGGGCTCTCTGGCCGTCATGGCGGCAGGCGTCATCATCCGCCGGGAGCAGCTCTCGAGCGAGGCCGACGGTTTCGAGAAGATCCTCTCGAAGGAAGGTTCGTACTACTTCAACAACGTGCTGATGCTGATCTCCGCTGTGCTTGTGGCCTACATGACGGTGTCGTCGGCGCTTCCCGGGTGGATGCCGCTCGGCGGCCAATCGATCAAGGCGCCGTCATATGACGCGCTCGCGCGACCCCTCGGCATCTTCTACATCCTTGTCATGACCCTGTGCCCGATCCTCGCGTGGGGCGGTGGCGACTGGAAGAAGCTCTGGGAGAAGGCGAAGGGTCCCGTGATCGTGGGCACGCCCATCGCTGCCGTGTTCGTGGCGATCTACGCGTTCGCGATGCTGCCCTTCTACACCCCGTCCGGAACCACCGCCGAGTGGTGGCACCACTTCCTGGCACTGTCGGGCGTGCTCGTAGCTGCGTATGCCATCGGACTGCCGCTGTGGCTGTTCTTTGATGGTGCGCGCAAACGGGCAGCGGCAAAGGGCGAGTCTTTCGGGTCGGCACTGAGCTGGATCGTGACCCGTGCGCGCACGCAGTCGGGAGGCTACCTCACCCACCTGGGCATGGGCATCATCCTGATCGGACTCGTCGGCTCCACGATGTTCGTGCGCACGCATAACGCGCAGATCCCCCAGGTTCCGGGCTCCACCTACGAGGCCGAGGGGTACACCTTCTCGTTCGTCTCGCTCGCCCAGAGCCAGGAGAACGTGCCTGTGGGCGCTACCAAGGGTGATGACGTCTATACGCTGAACCTCGACGTGTTGAAGGACGGGCAGAAGATCGACGAACTCCACCCGCAGATGCGCTTTCCGCAGCAGCTGGCTCAGCAACGCCAATCCACGCAGCACGTCTCGCTCCGCAGTGAGGTGCTCAAGGATGTGTTCATCTCCTTCTCTGGCACGACCCAGGACAACGCTGCCGTGGTGACCATCAAGTTCTTCCCGCTGCAGTGGTGG
>CAZOSR010000034.1:12938-13208 GCA_964582445.1 uncultured Coriobacteriaceae bacterium
ATCGTGCTCATCATCGGCAGCGCGCTCGCATCGTGGCCGAAGAAGCAGCTTTCAGCAGCCTAAGGCGGTCCGTTGATCGACACACAGAGTCAATCGCCTGCGCTCGAGGTCCGGGGTCTCACCCGGGCCTTCGGCGTGCGCAAGGCGCTCGACGGCATCGACGTCGATCTGCCCGTCGGCGCGTTCCTCTCGGTCTTCGGTCCGAACGGCGCCGGCAAGACCACGTTCGTGAAGGTTCTGACCACGCTGCTCAACCCCACGAGCGGCTCG
>CAZOSR010000035.1:0-13007 GCA_964582445.1 uncultured Coriobacteriaceae bacterium
TGTAGCCGATGATGAGGATACCGCCCACCACCAGCGCGAAGAACGTGGCCAGAAGCGGTGTCTTCACGACTTTCTTGAGCATCACGAGGGAGGGCAGGGACAGCGCGGTCACCGCCATCATGAACGCGAGCACAGTGCCGAGGCCCACGCCCTTGCCCACGAGGGCCTCGGCGATCGGGAGCGTGCCGAAGATGTCGGCGTACATGGGCACGCCCACGATGGTGGCGATCACCGGTGAGAACAGGTTCTCCGTGCCCAATATGGCGGACACCCATTCCTGCGGGATCCAGCCGTGGATGGCAGCGCCTATGCCCACACCGATGAGTACGTAGAGCCACACGCGCTTGATGATGTCGCCCACGGCCTCGCGGGCGAAGGCGAGCCGGTCACGTGTGGTGAGTGTCGGGAGCTCGGCATCCGCCAGGTGGGAGCCGTACACGAACGGCTCCACGAACCGCTCGAGCTTGAGCAGGCTGATGATCGAGCCGCCGGCCACCGCGAGCACCAGGCCCACCACCACGTACGCAAGGGCGATCCTCCAGTTGAAGACGCTTGCGAGCAGCAGCACTGAGGCGAGATCGACCAGGGGCGAGGATATGAGGAAAGAGAACGTCACCCCGATCGGTAGACCGGCCGAGGTGAACCCGATGAACAGCGGAATGGACGAGCACGAGCAGAACGGCGTGACCGTGCCGAGCAGCGCGCCGAGGACGTTGCCCCCGATGCCGTTGAAGCGACCGAGGATCCGTTTGGTCCGCTCGGGCGGGAAGTAGCTCTGCACATAGGAGATGGCGAAGATGAGCGCCGAGAGGAGCACGAATATCTTCACCACGTCATAGATGAAGAACTGGACACTCGCGCCAAGACGGTCGTGAAGCGGCAGGTGCAACACGTTCTCCACGAACCAACCCACGGCATCGTTCAGCCACACCATCTTGAGAAGCTGATCGTTCATCCAACCGAACGCGCTCGAGATTGCGGTCATCCCTGTCCTCTTCCGGCTTGTGCCTGCTCTGATCGCAGCATATACTTCGACGAGTATCGAAGTATAGGTGCGCATCCTCTGGATGTCGAATCGGAAGGATTCTGATGAGCGGTTGTTGCAGTGGGCCCGCCCAGGTGCTCATCGAGTTCGACCATCTGGTGGTGGGCGGTGAGACGTGTGGTCGCTGCGGTGACACCCGCGAAGCAGTGCGAGCCGCCGTTGCGGATGCCCGGGCGGCGCTCCCCACATCGCTCGTCGAGCTCGTGCTCGTGGAGCGGGAGCTGCCTGCGGGGCGCCTTGCCGAGTCCAATCGGGTGCTCGTGAACGGACGCCTTGCCGAGGAGTGGCTCGGTGGCACGAGCGTGATGAGCGACTGCCCGTCGTGCAGCGAGCTCGTGGGCGAGTCGGTCTGCTGCCGCGAGATCGAGGTCGGCGGTGTGCGCACCGAGGCGGTCGGCCGGGACGTGGTGTTCGATGCGATCATGGCCGCGGCGGGACTCGGGGCGGCGGCCGCCGCCGAGGACCCCTCCTCGCTGTCCTCGCGCACAGACCGCGCTGCGGAGGCGTCGTCGGAGCCCTCGGCGTCCATCACCGCCTGCTGTGCACCGGCAGCTCCCGTGGTCACGCTCGTGATCGGCCCCGGCTGCGGTTGAGGTGGCGACCTGATGTGCGATCCCGGTTCGGAGGTCGCGTTCGAGGGACCGGAGGGCTCAGCTTGAGACATGCCTTCGGCGTGGCGTGTCCACGTCATCGAGGCGACGCTCAGGGACGGGGGCTTCCGCCTACCGGTGTCCGAGTGCGATGTGTACTCGCTTCCGGCGAAGGAGCGTACAGCGGTGGTGGACGCGCTCATCGCCGAGCACACGTCGTTTCCGATGGTGATGGTGCGTGGGCGCGTGGTGTGCCACGGAGGGATCGACCTGGATGCCGTCATGCGTGCGGCAAGGGAGGGTGAGGACGATGCCTGCGGTTGTTGCTGAAACGCTTCTCGAGGAGCAGCTCGACGCCGCGTTGAAGGCGCTTGCATCGTCGCAGCGGCGCGAGATCGTGCGCTTTCTCGTGGAGAGCACCCCCGCAGCCGGCAAGACCTGCTGTGCTACGGATGAAGTGTGTGCGTGCAAGCTCTCGGAGCGGTTCGGGCTTGCGGCATCCACGATCTCGCACCACATGGCGGCGCTCAAGGGCGCCGGCATCGTGACCTCTCGCAAGGACGGCACGTGGGTGTACTACACGGTGCAGCGCGATGTGCTCGCGGCTGTGGCCGCAGCGATCGAGGAGCTCTAGACGGCCCCGCAGGCCAGGAAGGTGACACTATATGGAGATCAAGGTTCTCGGCACGGGGTGTGCCAAGTGCAAGCAGCTGGAGAAGACCGTACGCCAAGCCGTGGATGAGATGGGACTCAACGCCACCGTGGAGAAGGTCACGGAGCTCACCGACATCATGGGGTACGGCCTCATGTCGACACCTGGGCTTGTGGTCGACGGCGAGGTGCGGCTTGCGGGGCGCCTCCCCAAGCTCGCCGAGGTGAAGTCGATCCTGGAGCGTGCGGGTGCCTGATCGCGAGACGATCACCGTCGCTGGCGGTCCGGACGCGGGGACAGGTTCGGTCCCGACGACTGAAGGCGGACCGGGGGCTCCGCGAGCGATCCGCGGTCGAGGAACGATCGTCGTTCTCGGTGCCGTCGTAGTGGTGCTTGCTGCCATCGTCGTCTATCTGGCGGCTGGCACAGGGTCAGGGGACACGGGTGGGGTTCCCGCTTCGTTTCAGGGGGATCCGACCACAGCCCTCAACACGGCACGTGCGGATCGACGGCCTGCGTACGTGCTCGCTCACTCGGCCACTTGAGAGTCCTGTGTAGAGATCACGGCGGTCGCCGTGGAGTTGATGCCGGAGTACGAGGGCCGAGTGGCCTTCGTCGACGCGCTCACCACCGACTCCGCCGCCGACGAGGTGCTGCGGCGCTTCCAGGTGCAGTACATCCCGACGTCGATCTTCATCGATGCTGATGGCGAGGTGACCGAGGTCTATGTCGGCCCGCTCGATGAGGGCGCGCTGCGCGTGAAGATCGAGAGTCTTCTGCAGTAGCCGACGGACCCGTGTGACGGCTATGCTTGCATCAGATTGCACTCGGACTGCATATGCGCAGTGGGAGGAGCCCGCATGGCACGCGAGGACACATTCGCCGAGGCGCGCAAGCACCTTGAGGGTTTGAGCGATGCGGAGCTGGGGGAGCGATTCTGGAACCTGGCACAGCGCTGCGTCGACCCGATGGTGGAACTCGCACGCACGCACACTTCCCCATCCATAGAGCGAAGCGTTCTCATGAGGATGGGCATAGACTCGGTAACGGGCAAGTCGGTCGTGGCCGAGTGTGAAACGCGTGGTCTGCTCGGCCACGGCGCGGGGCATGTCGTCCTGCTCGCCATGCGGGCGTGGGGCGTGGATGCCCCATCGGCTGCGGTGCGGCTTGCCGAGGGAGAAGGATGGGAGCTGGCCGATAAGAAGTGGGGTGGCGCGCGATGAGCGAAGACGTTCGCGCGCCGTACACGCCGGCAGCTCCATCCGATAACGCGGGACCCGGCGGGCGGATGGGCGATCCCTGCTTCGGCCGTCCGCTTGTCGGGCCGTCACTCGATCCCGATGAGAAGCTCGATGTGACGGCGTTGTTGGAGGGGCTTGAGCACTACCGCCCACGTCGGACTGGCTGGACCTGGCGACGTCGCGTGCCGGATCTCACGGCCTACGAGTTCACGTACCGCGAAGCGTCCGAGCCGCTGGGCAAGGGCATCCCGCTCCCGGCGGCGCACTACTTCGAGAACATCGATCCGCAGCCCGACTGCGTCATCACCACCGAGATCGCTTCCGGGCGTCCCGAGGACGACATCCGACGCATGCGCATGGCCGCCTGGCACGGAGCCGACCACATCATGGTCATCCGCACGGCGGGTCAGAGCCACATGGACGGCCTCATCGAGGGCACGCCGGAAGGCGTGGGCGGCATCGCGGTCACGCGCAAGCAGGTACGACTCTCCCGTTGCGCGCTCGACCTTATCGAAGACGAGGTGGGGCGCCCCATCAACTTCCACAGCTACGTGAGCGGCGTGGCGGGCCCCGAGATCGCCGTGATGTTCGCCGAGGAGGGCGTGAACGGCGCGCACCAGGACCCGCAGTACAACGTGCTGTACCGCAACATCAACATGTACCGTTCGTTTGTGGACGCCGCGGTGGCCAAGCATGTGATGGCAGCTGCTGGAATCCTGCAGATCGATGGTGCGCACAATGCGAACGCCACTGCGGTCAAGGCGTGGAAGGTCATGCCCGAGTTGCTGGTGCAGCATGCAATCAACTGCGCGTTCTCCGAGGCAGTGGGCATGCCTGCGGACCTGATCGCACTCTCGACGGTGCCGCCGGATGCGGCGCCGGCACCGTGCATGCGCATGGACCTGCCGTATGCGGTCGCGTTGCGCGACCTCTTCGGCCGTTACAAGATGCGCGCCCAGCAGAACACCCGGTACATGGAGTCCGACGGTCGTGACGCCACGGTGAGTCACGTAATGAACCTCGTCGTGTCACGCCTCACCTCGGCGGATATCCAGTCAACGATCACGCCCGACGAGGGCCGCAACGTGCCGTGGCACTACAACAACATCGCTGCCGTGGACACCGCCAAACAATCGTTGCTCGGCATGGACGGCTTGCGAGAGATGGTGAAGATCGACCGAGAGTCGCCCGAATTGAAGGCGCGTGTGCGCGAGATCAAAGAGCGTGCAGTGCTGTTTCTCGAGGCGATGCTCGAGGACGGCGGGTACTTCGCGGGCGTGGAGAAAGCGTACTTCGTGGATAGCGGCGAGTACCCGGAAACCAACGACGACGGCATTGCGCGCGACAGCCAGGGTGGCGTGGCGGCGGGTTCGATCGTCCCGCGCGCCGACGACTACCTGGCACCGGTCTGCCACCACTTCGGCGTGAACCATCTGCCCGAGGGGTATCGCGGCCGCCCGTACGCAGAAGCCGCGCCGTGCGATCTGATCGGCGGGTGCACGCTCTGCGACGACACCAAGGTGCCGTTCATCGACGAGCTCGATCCCGAGGACAACGCGTCCACTCGGCTTATGCAGACTGCAGAAGCGCGCATGAAGGACCTGATAACGCCGGAGGTGGAGTGGGCGGGGGATGGCATCGTGGCCGTCACGATGTTCCTGCCAGCGGCGGAGGCCGTGGCCGAGGCGGCCGCGCTCGAACTCGGCCGGGCGATGAACCTCACCGAATGCGAGGTCATCCACAAGCGCGTGATGCACCCCGCTGAGGGTACGCTGATCGAACTCAAGGGCCGTCTCGACGTGGCGATCGACCCGGCGACACTCGTGATCCCCGAGCCGCCTGACGTGCTCACCGATGAGGAGATCCGCGACTTCGTGCACGAGCGGAACCTGCGCTGTGTGGCCGCGACGGTCGGCAATGATGAGCACTCGGTGGGCATGCGCGAAATCATCGACATCAAGCACGGTGGTCTCGAGAAGTGGGGCTTCTCGGTGACCTACCTCGGCACGAGTGTGCCGATCGAGAAGGTGCTGGATGCCGCCATCGAGCACGCGGCGAGCGTGGTGCTCATCTCCACGATCATCACGCACGCTGATGTGCACCGCGAGATGATGCGCAAGCTCTCTGACCTTGCCGAGGAGAAGGGCGTGCGCGAGAGGCTCTTGCTCATCAGCGGCGGCACGCAGGTCACCGACGAGATCGCGCGCGAGAGCGGCATGGATGCCGGGTTCGGACGGAGGACCAAGGGCATCGACGTGGCGAGCTTCGTGGTGAAGACGATGCGCGAGCGAGGGATGTAGGGGCGCTATCGGTCGTGGCCAGCCTCCGGATACTGACTCCTTGGCTCTGAGGCAGCATGCGTGCGGGTTCGTTCGACCGCTGACGAATGGCGCATAGAAGTGGTTGGGCGGCGCATATGCCCGCCGTTCCTCGGAGGAAGGCAGCCGTTCATCAGAAAGTACGGCGATAGCGGAGTTCGCACATACATAAAGGGTAATTCGTCTCAACGGCCTTAGTACGCCGAGGGGGCTAAGAGCTGCCGGAAGTCAACGGTCACTGCACGGTCCGGCAGGGAGCGAATGGTGAGACCGACCCGACCAGGGTCGGTCTTTGTGTCTTTTCGGGGGGCGGATCGGAGCACAGGGGAGGAGGGTGCTGGTGGCACTCCACGTATGGACATCGACCGTCTGGTGACGGTGCATCGTGTAGGAGGCGATAATGAGAAGAGGGCAACCACTCACAAGCCAACGAAGCACACACTTGCAGAGGACGACCGCGCTGCTTCTAGCGCTCGCACTAATCCTGTCGGTCGCACCACCCGTATTCGCGACCGATTCGCCACCCGTTCATGATTTCGGACCGGGGAAGCACACTGCCGATCTCCTTGCCGGCGCCAAGCTCGTGGACATCGGCGATGTGGAAGTCTTCAACGACCAGCAGAAGCTCTACATCAACGTGCTGCCCGAGGGTTGGGAGATCGCTGAGGTGCAGATCTACGTCAGCGACGATCCGATCCCGGTGAACAAGAACGGTCAGCCCGCACCCGGGCAGTTCCCGTACAAGGTGGAGTACGAGGATCCGGTGGCCGAGTATCGCGAGGTACTCGATCTGCGCGGCGATCTGGGCGTGGCGTGGGGAGTTCCCTTCGTATCCAAGCGCGTGCAGAACATCGCGGTACACGTGTCACTCGTGGATCCCGCCACAGGCGAGACCACGGGCGCGTGGGCCGAAGGCGCCCGATTCTTCATCGAGAAGTCACCAGCGGTCGGTGGCTGGTTCAGTTACCTGCTCGATCGACCCCGCAGGGGGCACTTCATCGATGCACCCGTTGGCGGACTCGGCTACGTCACCGAGACCTTCGACAGCACCACGGACGTATCCGGCTCATTCCTCTACTTCCCCGGTGAGACAGTGACCTTCTTCCTCGCGGGCTACCCGATCGGCAGTGCTGTCTGCAGGCACCGGGTATCGCCGCTCGATATCTTCAACACGGCGGATATCGGCCACCCGGGAGTAGGCAACATGGCCTGGCTTCTCCAGTCTCTGGACGCGGACGGCAATCCCAAGGACCGCATCTTCATACCCGAGGCTGTGCACGACGCGGTGCGCGCAACGATCGCCGAGTGGGAAGATGCCGAGGACGCGGAGTTCGAGGGATTCGACTTCACCGATACCGAGATGATCGGGTTCATCATCGATGGGGTCATCGCCAAGACCGCCGGCATGGAGGGCGTGACGCTCGTCAAGGGGACCAAAGCCGAGGCGATCGAGAACCTCGCCAAGACGCTCGAGGAGACGAACTCCAAGTTCATCAAGAACGTTTCCAAGACGCAGGATCAGTACACGACCAAGTCGCGCATCGAGCTGGCGCCGTTCTACGTGCCGGCGACGACATCGGACGGCGACGCGACTGAGATCGAGTATCACGATGAGTATGGCGAGCTGATCGAGACCCGTGTGGAGGCTCGGCCGATCATCATGGCTTATCTGGATGCCCATCCCGATACCGGCGAACTGGACGTGTGGTCGGCGGTCTCGCTCGATGATGGCAACACGTGGAAGCGCCGCAACCTGTCGCGGAGTGCGGACAGGTCGTCGTTCACACTGGCGAACGGCGAGGAGTACTACGGTGCCTGCGAGAAGCCCTCGCTGCACGTGAAGGGCAACATGGTCCTGATCGTCTGGACGGGCAAGTACGCAAGGGGCGGCAAGCCGCGCTACTCCATCGAGACCAGCGCGACCGACCCCGAAGACGACTACCCGTACGACGATGCCTACTACGCCGATGACATCTGGGGCGTTGGCGGACCGCAGCGATCGACCGACTACACCGAGTTGGGGTTCCCCGAGGTAGGCGAGATCCCCTACAACGTGGTCTGGACGCAGCGAGGCATCATCGACAAGACGACCGGCGCCATCACCTGGTACAAGCCGGAACGCCTCACCTCGGGGCGCCGCAACGCCATGCAGCTTGTTGAGGCCTCCGCTGGCAATGGCGTAGGCTTCGCCATCGCGTGGCAGGAAGACCCCGAGGGCATCCGTCCCGGGCAAGGCAAAGGCTCCGGCGTGGGTTGGAGCGGTGCGATCGCTAGCCATGGTACGGACATCTGGTACAGCTACATCGCGGCCGAGGACTTCGCCACGGTCGACACCAACTGGGTCTCAGGCGGCGAACCCGAGCACGACTGGGACGAGGACATCGTCGGCAGACCGAAGGCGCTCGTGCCGTTCGCGTTGCCGGTGCGCATCAGTGACAACGAGACCATCAACTCCAACAACATCAAGGTCGAACTCGATGGCGATGGTCTTCCCGTGACGGATGGCAACGGAGACTACATCCCGATCATCGACGAAGAGACGGGCAAGGAGGTCGGGACACACAGCTACGCATACGAGGTGCCCGGCGTGATCGCTGACTGGTACGCCACGACCAACTGGCAGGGCGTTGAGAAGCAGATCGCCATCACCGCCGACGGGCGTTTGCTCGACGGCGATACGGCAGCCACGCGTCCGGCGCTGTTCCTGCAGGGTTACACGAAGGCAGATGGCACGAAGAGCGCATGGGCGATCGTGGGCTACGAGGAAAGCAAGGGAACGGGCGGTGGCGGACCGCTCGGCGAGCCTCACGAGGACGCGGACGATCCCGACGAGGATCCGACCATTCCGGCTGCCGCTGACTGCGATGATGCGACCGTTGGCTGCTGGGAGTGCCACTACGACGCGCATGCGGCTGAGAACGATCAGACCGCGTGCTACGACTGCCACTCGGATGCGCATGCCTACGTGACCGCGGAGACAGAGGAGCCCGAGGAGGGCGACGATGAGTCAGGTGACGGCATCGGCAGGCGCTACAAGCCCGACATCGGCAAGAACATCATCTACCACAGCTTCGACTGGCAGACGCCCAACCTGGTGAGCGGTGGCACCATCCTGAACCAGCAGGCGGTGAACCCGGAGAACCCGGATGAGCTGCTGTACCTGGTTGACGAAGAAGGTCAGCCGATCCTCGACTACCTCGACCAGCCGATCCCGGCCTACGAGAACGCGCGCAGGCCCCGGTTCCTGGTACAGGGTAAGTCGCTTGCGGTCCAGGGCAAGCCGTCAACCGCGAAGGCGACCGTGATGGTCCTCATATACAAGCAGGGCGAGGACGGTCGCGGCGGCCCGTCGGACATCTTCATCCGGAGATGGGAAGTGGCTGCAGCTGACAAGGGCAATCCCTATGACACAAAGTACCTTGTTGCCGGAGACACCAATGTGAGTGCAGTGACGCCGCGGGTAGACGGTTTCTGGGAGAACCCCGACCAGGATGATCCCGATAAGGGCATCAAGCTGATCCGCTGGGACCAGACCGTCGACAACCTGGACGACTACTCATGGGAGTATCCGGGCGACAACGCGCAGGCCCAACGAGGGTATCTCCGGGGCGACCTGCTCGTGCTCGGATACACGTGGACGCCCAACTGGCGCTCGGCTCGCAATGCGAACGACATCTACAACCTCTACGTTCGCCGTTCGTTCGACGGTGGCCGCACCTTCACGACCACGCCCGCGAGCGACCCGTACGGAGTCTACGACTACAACGGTCAAGGTGCTGTTTGGTCCGAACTGTTCCGCAACCCGCAGGAGGGGACGACCGAACGCTACGAGTTGACCATACCGGCGGGCGAGTTCGAGCCGGCGCGCAACATCACCCAGTACACGAACAACAAGATCAACTGCATCGAGCCGCGGATCGTGCCACCTGGGCCTGCCGTCGCAGGTTCGCCGTATCCCGAGGACGTATCGAGTCTCTCGACGATCTGGCTCACATGGGGCACCGGTGCGACCCATGCGGTGATTCACGGGGACAGCGAGGAGGAGGAAGAGGACACCGGCAAGATGCCGTTGGACCTGCAGTACACCTACAGTCTCGACTGGGGTGACACGTGGGTGCTCGAGGAGAAGACCGTTCCGATCGATAGTGACGGCCACCACGCTGGCGAAACTGTCTTCCGGCCGTTCTACCTCGCCAAGGGCGACTCCATGCAGGGTGAGGCGCAACTCAAGCTGAGCGCGGATGCATCAAAGGCGTTCGTGGTATGGAATGACGAGGGTATTCCGCCGGATCTGCTGACCGATCCCTCGAAAGTGGAGATGGATACGTTCTTCAGGCGGATCATGCCGTACGAGTTCGAGCACAACCAGGCGTTGGCCGCTCCAGTCATGGAAGTGACGGCGGCGATCATACAGTAGGTGGTGCGGTTCGGGAGCGCCCCGGCCACCAGTGGTGGCCGGGGCGCTCGGCTGCGGGTGTGCGCGGGTTCTACAGCACGACATCCTCGGCGCTGCCGCCGGTGAACCGCTCGTACACCTTTGAGAAGGCCGAGAGGTGGTTCTCCGAGCCGGACCGGAGGTTCTCGTACACCTGCAGGATCGCTTCGTTCTCGGTGTTGGCGATCTGCTCATCGATGTCGGCGATGTCCACCTTCTCGACCAGGATCCCGACCTCGATTGCCGAGGCGAGCGACTCACTACCGCGAGCGATCAGCTCGTCGTAGAGCGCCTGCAGTTCGTCGTTGTCAAACTGGCCGAGAGCGCCCTCGTCCACGTCATCCTTGACGCCGTATGCCTCCAACAACGCCTCGACAGCATCGGAGTGGCGCTGCTCGCTTGTCGCGATGCTGGAGAACGTACGCAACCCCCACTGCTCGTAGAGGGCCGTGTAGACATCGTGTGCAAGCTTCTCCTCCTCGCGCAGGTACTGCAGGTCGGCGATCTCGGTCGAGGTCAGGTCCGAGGCATCGGCGTCAGATGGTACCGACGAGATGACGCAGCTTGCGTCACCGGGAGTGACCGCGCGGGAATCGGTCGACGGCGTGCGGCCATAGCCGCCGAATGCGAACGCGGTTCCTGCCACGGAGAGCGCTGCCACGAGCGCTGTGCCTGCAATGACTGTGCGGAGCGAGTTCCTGTTCAAGGTATTCCTCCTGATATGTGCGGGGCGTACCCCGGGTGGTTGTGTCTTTGCACTGCACCCATCGGGCGCATCTCTGTTATCGCGCGCCGAGATGAAGCGGATGTGAACGCCGTATGGGCGCTTCATGCGCGAGACGATCACGCTCGGTCAGAGCGTCCGGTGGGATAGACTGTGCGCGCAGCTTCTATGCAGACCGGCAGGGTAGACGAACCATCTAGGCGGGGTGAGCAACAGTGACAGCGGCTCAAAGGGGAACGGTTCGGATCACGATCGTCTCCGACAACGTGGAGCCTGTGAGCGGGACGGACGAAGCGCCGCTCCGTACGGCGTGGGGATTCGCGTGCGTGGTCGACACGGCCGATGAGCGAGTGCTCTTCGATACAGGCAGCGATGGCCCGATGCTCATCGGCAACATGCGAGCGCTCGGCATCGACCCGCAGACGATCGACGTCCTCGTGCTTTCGCACGAGCACTGGGATCACACCGGCGGGATAGACGCGCTCCTGGAGAGCGGGGCCCGGCCGGTCGCGTACGTCCCGCGCTCGTTCTCGGCAGCGATCCGCGAGCGGCTTGCGAGCGTTGTTCCGGTTGTGGAGGTGGGCGAGCGTTCGGACATCGGACGTGTGGCGAGAACCACCGGGGAGATAGGCACGTCGATAGTAGAGCAGGGCATCGCTGTGCCGACTCGCCAGGGTTCCGTCGTGGTGACCGGCTGCGCGCATCCGGGGATTGCCGAGATGGTCCGGGTCGCTGCCGGGGGCGACCCCGTAGCCCTCGTGGTGGGTGGGTTTCACCTCAAGGACGCCGAGGAATGCGAGATCGATGCGGTGATCGACGCCCTCATGGCACTCGGCGTCGGGAAGCTCGCTCCTACGCACTGCACGGGCGAGCGAGCCACGGCTCGCATAGCCGCGGCGTTCGGGGAGCGATTCATCAGTATCGGCGTTGGGAGCGTCATCGAAGCCGGTGTGTGATGTCGGCTTTGCTGTAGGCTTGGCATGCCATGCGCTTGCAATGCCTGACTACCCACGGACCGCACGCAGATGTGGCGATGTGTGTCCGACTCTCACGATCCGGAGGCGGCTATGACTCGAGTCGACGATGTCCAGAACACTCCCGACGCTCACGTTCGTGAGCTCCTCGAGCACGGGATCGCCCAGGTGAAGGCAGGTGAGCTGGATCTCGGCATGGCCTCCTTCGAGGAAGCGGGCCGGGAGGCAGTCGCTCTTGGGCTGACCGCGCTTGCCGCTGGCGCCGCTATCGATCGCGGTTGGGCGCTCTGGCTCGGAAGCGACCGCGCAGGGTCTACCGCCGCCTACGAGGAGGGTGCCGCGCTCGCGCGCGAGGCCGGTGATGACAAGCGGCTTGTGATCGCGCTCGGCAACCTCGGCATCGCCTATACGGACTCTCGAAACCATGAAGCTGCGGATGCCCTGTACGCCGAGTACGTACCACTCGTCCTCGATGAGACTGCAGAGCAGATCGATGCGCTGCTCAACTGGGGCATCGCGCTTGAGGGACTCCATCGCAGCGAAGAGGCGCTCGCACGGCTTGATGAGGCGCAGAGTCTCGCCGTGGCTGCTGGTCTCGACCCCGCGCTGGTGAGCGTGCATCTCGCCCAAGGCGGGATGCATGAGCGCTCAGGCGATGTGGACGAGGCGTTCGAGCTCTACTGGAAGGCCTTCGACATCGCTTCAGAGGCTGAGGATGCGGAGCTTGTCGGCACGGCGACCATGACGCTTGGTCGCGGGTACACACGGCACGGCGATCACTCCAAAGCGGCCGACTGCTATGGCGAGGCGGCGCGCGCGTACCGGTACCTCGAGGACGACTCGCTTCTGGGGCCTGCCCTCTATCAGCAGGGTCTCGCATTGCAGCGCGTGGGACTGCTGGACCAAGCCCTCGACGTGTGGCGCGAGGCGGAGCCCGTGTTCCGTGAGCTCGGGGACCACGCCGCACTCGCCGAGTGCCTTCTCACGCAGGCGCTTGCCGTCCGCGATCAGATGTCCAATATGCAGCC
>CAZOSR010000036.1:0-13000 GCA_964582445.1 uncultured Coriobacteriaceae bacterium
ATTAGTCCGGCCCGGGCGCCCGGGCGCCCCGATAAGGAGATCACCGTGTCCGAAACCCAGCCGCGCGTACTCGTACTCGGCATCGGCAACGTACTCATGCTCGACGAAGGCATCGGCAACCGTGTGGCCACCGAGCTCGAGCGCAACTACCGGTTTCCCGACGACGTGCGCATCGTCGACGGGGGCACAATGGGGTACGGGATGATGCACCTCTTCCGCGGTGTGGAGTTCCTTCTCGTGGTCGACGCCATGGACGGCACCGATCTCGCGCCAGGCACGGTGGTGCGCGTATCCCCCAAGGACTTCGCGCCCAACCAGGTCATGCACTCGCTGCACGATGTGCGCTTCGTCGATGTCCTGCAGGCGGCACAGCTGATCGACATCATGCCTGAGGCGGACTGCATCGGTGTCCAGGTGCAGGATATGAGCCCTGAAGAACTCACGATCGGGCTGAGCGAGCCAGTGGAAGCAGCGGTACCGCGTGCCATCGCAGCAGTGCTCTACGTACTCGAGGAGCATGGCGTCTTGGCTGAGGAGCTCGAGTCAGCGGATTCTGATGCGGCACTACAGGCACGCATCGCCGAGGCCAAGGCCGACATCGCCCGGAGACAGGCCGAGACCACGGCGTAGGCGCGCAGCAGGGAGAGCGCTACGCCCCCTGCCCCGGACCAGGGGTGGACGCGTCGACCCGGGGCAGCTCGAACCCGATCTCGCTTCCCTGGCCAGGCGCACTGCGAGCGAAGACGCTTCCCCCGTGATCGCTGATGATGCGGCGCGAGATGGCAAGCCCAAGACCCGTGCCGCCCGTCTCTTGCGCCCGCGCAGCATCGACCCGGTAGAAGCGCTCCCATATCCGTGGCAGATCAGCGGCAGGGATCCCACTGCCCGTGTCCTGCACCACTACGCGCACCCGCCCGCTGTCTTCGACGGCAATGCGAGCGATGATGCTCCCCTCGGCAGTGTGTCGCAGCGCATTGGACAGCAGATTGCGGATGACCTGACCGATTCGGAACTCGTCTCCCTCTACGATCAACGGGTCCTGCGTGGCCTCCATCCGGACTGCGACGCCCGCACCCGCGACATGCGCCGCACGCGTCACCTCCGCATCGACAAGCGACACGATGTCGAACTCTGAGCGCTCATACCGCAGTCGCCCGGCCTCGGCGACCGAAAGCTCCTGAAGGTCATCAACAAGCCGTGACAGCGTCCCCACGTCCTCGACGAGCGAGGCCACACGTCGCTCGTCAGGGGGCAGGACACCATCGGCGATGCCCTCGATCTGCGCCCTGAGCGCTGCGATTGGATTGCGCAGTTCATGGGCCACATCGCTCACCATGCGCCGCCTGAGATCCTCTGATTCGGCAAGAGATACCGCCATCTCGTTGAACGCTGATGCAAGCCCGGCGACTTCGGCCGGCCCTTCCTCGTCCACGCGACGCGCAAGATCGCCGCCCGCTATCGCGCGCGACGCGGCAGTGAGATCGCCAAGCGGGCGCACGAGATACCGTGCGAGCAGCCAAGCACCCAGGGCTGCCAGGACGACTGCCACCAGCACCGAGAGCACGATCCCCTGATCGACCGCCCCCAGGAACGTCTGCTCTGCCCGTCCGAGCAGCATCTGCCGGCCAATGCCGCTGCCGGGACCCATCGCGCCGGTCGTCCCGCCCTCCAGATAGCGCCCGAACGCACCCTCTAGCGTGCTCCGTGCGATGAGTCCTGTCGCCAAGACCGCAGCAAGCGAAACCGCCACGATTGAAAGAAACACCTGGGTGATGAGACTGGTGCGCTTCATGAGAGGTCCTCGACCTTGTACCCCACCCCGAAGACGGTATGAACGTACCGGGGATGCCTGGGGTCTTCGCCCAACTTCTTGCGAAGGTTTTTCACGTGCGCGTCGATCGTCCGCTCGTATCCCTCGAACGCATCACCGGTGGCGATCTCGAGCAACTGCAACCGGCTGTACACCCGTCCGGGATGTGCGGCCATCGCCGCGAGGATGTCGAACTCGGTGCGCGTGAGGTCGATCGTGCTACCGTCCACACTCACCGAACGGCGCGAACCATCGATGGCAAGCCCGCCGATCGTCATCGCATCACCGGCCGCCCGGGGGCCGTCGCTTCTGCGCAGAACCGCCTTCACACGAGCGACGACCTCACGGGGACTGAAGGGCTTGGAGATGTAATCGTCCGCCCCCACCTCAAGGCCGATGAGGCGGTCGACCTCCTCGGACCGCGCGGTCACAAGGATGACCGGCAGGCCGTGCTCGCGCTGGAACCGCCGCGTGAGCTCGATGCCATCGATTCCCGGAAGCATGATGTCCAGCAGCGCGATATCCGGCACCCGGTCAGCGACCTGGGCAACTGCCGAGGGGCCGTCGTGCGCCACGCGGACTGCGAAGCCCTCCTGCTCCAGATAGGCTGACAGAACGCTCACGATCTTCTCGTTGTCGTCCACGACCAGGACCTCACGGGACACGGCATGTCACCTCCGAAGGAGACCCTACATGACTCGCATGAATAACCTGTGAACGCGGACCACGGGGCCTCTGAGTACGAAGGGCTAACGGACGAGCAACTCCCGGACACGCTGCGCTATGCCCGTGGCATCCAACCCGATACGCTCCAGGAGCTCCGTGGACGGACCTGAGCTCTGGTACCCATCCACGCCGATCGGCACGGCTGTCACGCACCGGCCGTTGAGCACCAGCCACTCGGCAACCGAAGCCCACAGACCTGTACGCCAGCCGTGGTCCTCGGCAACGAGCACCCATGGCGCGGATGCCACACGCTCCATCGCCTCTGCATCCAGATCGAGCGGCGAGGAAACGATGCACACCCCCGCTCGGACGCCCTCCTCCCGCAGGGCATCCGACGCCTCCACCGCCGCTCCTGCGACGGTTCCCATGGCGAGTATCACGGCATCATCGCCATCGCGCGCCCAGGTGGACACACCGTACTCGAAGGCATACCCGCCCCCGAACAGCGGAGCGCCTGACTGGTCCAGAATGACAGGCAGCTTGGAGCGGCCCATCGCGATCGCCACACAGCCAGGCATGCGTGCCGCCTCGCGAACGGCGCGGTCGGTCTGGTTGGGGTCGGCTGGAACGATCACCTTCCACCCGAACATCGTGCGGAACGCCCCAACGTAGTCAAGACACTGGTGGGTCTTGCCGTCCTCGCCCACATCGAGTCCGCAGTGAGTGACAACAAGCTTGAGGGACGCCTCGTTGATGTCGTTCAGGCGCTGCTGATTGTAGACCTCGTCGATACCGAACACGCCGAAGTCCGAGAAGAACGTGAGCACGCCCGATGCGGAGAGCGCTCCTGCCACGGCAGCGGCGTTGTGCTCCCCCACTCCTGCCTGGACGAACGCACCCGGACGCGCTACCGCGAACTCACTCGTCTTGACGCTTGAGGCGAGATCGCAGTCGAGCACGGCCATCCGGAGGTCCGGGTTCGCGACCGCAAGGTCGGCGAGCGCTGCACCCCACGCGGACCGGTTGTCGGTGTGCTTCTCCCGCGTGTATTCGCGGTTCGTGCCCGAATCGACATCCAGTGCCCCACGCATCTGGTGAAGAGCAGGCGTCATGATCATGCCCTTGCGCCGCTCCCGCGCCGCATCCAGCGCCGGCTCCAGGCCAAGCTCGGCACACGCCCGCTCGTACTCCTCCAAATCCAGCCCGCGCCCATGGAACTGCGGGTCGTCTTCCATGAACGAGACACCCTTGCCGATGGTCGTGCGGGCGATCACCGCAACCGGCCTCAAGGTATCCGTCACCGCCTCGGCTACAGCGGCATAGACGGCACTGACGTCGTGTCCGTCGACCTCCAGGACGCCCCAGCCGTCGGCCGCGAAGCCCTCGGCTATGTTCACCGGCATCACGTCCGACGTCTGACCTGAGATCTGGATGCCGTTGCAGTCCACCAGCACGGTGAGATCGTTCAGCCCCTCCTTCACCGCCATCCGTCGCGCCTCGGCCACCTGTCCCTTGTGTTGTTCGCCATCGCTCATCACGACGAACGTCCGGTACCCATACCCGGTGATGCGCGATGCGAGCGCGAAGCCCACGCCTGCCGAGAGCCCCTGGCCGAGGTTCCCGGAGCCCCACTCGACACCCGGCACCGAGCGCTCGACATGTCCCTCGAACACGCTCCCTGTTTGCCGGAAGTGCGCCACAGCATCATCGACCGAGAAGAACCCGGCGTCCGCGAGCGCGCAGTAGACGCCGGGCGACGTGTGTCCGTGACTGATCACGATGCGATCGCGGTGTGGATTGCGAGGCTGCGCCGGATCGATCGACGCGAAGTGGAACAGCGTCATGTAGAGCTCGAGCGATGACATCGACCCGCCGGGGTGCCCCGATGCAGCGAGCGTGGTCATCGTAAGGATCGCACCCCGGAGTCTACGGGCACGGTTCTCGAGCTCCGCGCGCGTGACATCATCCAGCGTCGGAAACGCGAATCCCCGCTCCATCATGGTAGCTCCTCCTGCGTGTGTGCACGCCGACCGGGTGTTTACCGCTACACTTGAGGATACCCGAAGCCACCCACCGAGGAGCATCCATGCACGACCTGCGCCGCACAGCCGAAGAAGCCGCCCGGGCTGGAGGCACAGTGCTCGCCACACACGCCGGGAACGTCACCGGGATCCGGACCAAAACGAGCTCGGTGGACATGGTGACGGCAGCCGACATCGCCTCGGGCGTCGCCGTGGCGCGGGCCATCGCCGCGATCGATCCCGCCGCGCGCTTCGTGGTGGAGGAGCCCGAGGTCTATGAGCTCGCCGATGTCATCCCTGGTGCGCTCGATGACCCCGAAGTATGGGTCATCGACCCGCTGGACGGAACGACCTCGTTCATCCACAGCTACCCCTGTTACTCAGTGAGCGTAGCGTGCCTTCGCAGCGGTCGCCCGGTAGCCGGAGCGGTATTCAATGTGCCGCTCGCGGAGATGATGAGTGCCAGTACGGGCGGTGGAGCATCGGTGAACGGGAGAACGCTCGTGTGCGAGGGCGCCTCTGATCTCGGTCGTGCACTCGTCACGACCGGCTTCCCCTACGACCGGGGGGCTGCGCTCGATCGTCAACTCCGGATCTTCGCCGAGGTGCTACGGCCCGCACATGATGTGCGCCGAGACGGCTCGGCAGCCATCGATCTGTGCAACGTCGCCATAGGCCGTACCGATGCGTTCTGGGAGACGGAGCTCAAGCCGTGGGACATGGCGGCAGGGGTGCTGATCGCCGCTGAGTCCGGCGCTGTGGTCACCGACCTGGTGGGGGCACCGTGGACGACGCAGACTCGTGACGTGCTCGCGGCCAATCCGGCACTTCACGCCACGCTCTTGGAGGTCATCCTTCGCGCCGAGCAGACGTAGCCGGGCGCCGTCGCGCTAGTGCCGCCGCGCCTCACGTGTCTCCTCCGCGTACACGATCCCAAGATCGCTCAACACCTTGTCCACCGCACGCTCTCCACTTTCGATGCAGTTGGGAATGCCCACACCCCTGAAGGCACCACCCGCAAGCGCGAGACCCGCGATCGTGCCACTACGTCGCTCGATCTCATCGACACGGTCAAGGTGGCCGAGCGTGTACTGCGGCATGCCGCCGCTCCAGCGGTATACACGCGAGAACACCGGCTCCGCTTCTGCCCGCACGCCGAGCAGGTCGATCAGCTGCTGTCTGATGATCTCCACGAGCTCCTCGTCGGTGGCCTCGAGCAGATGCTGATTCTGCGGGCCGCCGATGAAGCCGCGGAGCAGGATGCGGCCCTCCGGAGCGCGGTCGGGCCACTTCGACGACGACAGCGTCACCGCCAGGATCGGACGGTCCTCCACAAGCGGCGAGAGGATGCCGAACCACTTCTCATCGAAGGGGCAGTCCTCTGTACTGAACGCCATCGATACGGTCGCCGATGACGAGCAGGGAATCTGCGCGAGCAGGTCCGCGATCGCATCGTCCACATCGCGCATGAGGCGGGTGGATGCCCACGCTTCGGTGGCCACGATCAAGGCGTCACCCTCGATGACCTCGCCGGTCTCGAGGGTCACCCGCCACGTGTCACCAGTATGCTCGACGATGGTGACGGCGGCACCGGTCCTGATGCGCTCACGACCCACGGCATCGGCCATCCGCTCGGGTAGTTCCTGCATGCCGCGGTGGAACGTGTTGAAGAACGCCCACGGCTTGGCGCCGGGCTTGGGAGGGAACTTCTTCTTCATCTCCTCGCGCTTCTTGCGCTCGTTCATGAAGCCACGGATGAGCGAGCCGCACTCCTGCTCCATTTCGAGGAAGTTCGGGAAGGTCGCCGCAAGCGACATCTGTCCCGGATCCGAAGCGTGCACGCCACCCACGAGCGGCTCAGCCACGCGATCCAGCGCCTCGCGTCCCATGCGCCGCACCACGAACGCCTCGAGCGTCTCGTCGTGCCGCTGTGCGGTCTCCCCCTCGGCCCACCGCTCCTTGCGCGGGATGAACCAGTCGAGCGCCATGCGGAACTTGCCCGGCCATGAGTAGAGCGACGTCGTCGCAAGCGGCAGCAGCTTGGTGGGCGCGAACATCATGATGCCGTCGGGGAGTTCGATCAGGCGGCCGCGCTTCACGATGAGCGTCTTCTTGTTCTCTTCGCGTGCGGGCACCATCTCGTCACCTATGCCCAGCATCCGTGCGATGCGGGCAACAGCAGGCTTGGTGGAGACGAAGGCGTCGCTGCCACCGTCGACGATATACTCTCCGCCGTCTGGATCGGACACGACCTCGCTCATGAGCTTGCCACCAAGGCGATCGTCCTTCTCGATGACGATGCAGTCGACCGCATGTCCCGCCTCGGCCGCACGGCGCACCTTGTACGCCGCACCGAGGCCTGCTACGCCGCCACCGATGATGATGACCTTCTTCAAGGAGACCCGCCTTTCATCAGACATACGCTCAGCCGAGCGCATGGTGCATGCTGTGTGTGCTAGTAGACCCGCTTCTCCTCAACCGCGTCCTCCGCGAGCGTGATGCCCGAATCGGCCAACACTTTCGAGACCGCACGCTCGCCACTCTCAAGCGCATTGGGGACTCCTACGCCACGATACGCATTCCCGGCGAGGGCGAACCCGGACGTGCTGGCCTCAAGACGCTCGATCTCGTCCACCCGGTCCAAGTGGTTGAGCGTGTACTGAGGCATCCCCTTCTCCCAGCGGAACAACTTGGCGTACAGCGGGCGCGCATCCGCCTTGATGCCGAGGAGTGCCACCATCTGAGTGCGGGCGAGTTCGAGGAGATCCTCGTCGCTTGCCTCGAGCACCGCCTCGTCACGAGGACCTCCGAGGAATCCACGGAACAGCGCGATGCCCTCCGGGGCCCGGTTGGGCCACTTGGAGCTCATCAGTGTCACGCCCGTGAGCGGTCGCTTCTCGACCATGGGTGAAAGGATGCCGTGCCATCGTAGATCGAACGGGCAGTCCCCCTCACTGAATGCGAGGATCGCGGTGGCCGACGACGAGCACGGTATGCTGCGCAGCACGTCAGCGAGCGACGGGTCGATCGGCGCTGTCAGATCAGCTGCGACCCACACCTCGGTAGCGACGACAACGGCATCGCCCTCCAGCGTCTCGCCGGTGGTGAGCGCCACCGCCCAGCGGTGACCGTCGCGCGCGATCGCCGAGGCGCCCACGCCCGTGCGGATGTGCTCGCGTCCGGCTGCATCAGCCATACGGTCACAGATGGACTGCAGCCCGTCGTTGAATGATGAGAACATCGTGCGGCGCTTCGCGCCCGGTTTGGGCGGGTACTTCTTGCGCATCTCCTCGACCTTCTTGCGCTGGGCGAGGAAGCCCCGGATCAGCGAGCCGTGCCTCTGCTCCATGTCGAGCAACATCGGGTAGCGCGCCGCCACCGACATCTTGTCGGGCTCGTCCCCGTTCACGCCCGCAGCGAGGGGCTCTGCCAGGCGATCGAGGGCTTCACGCCCTAGCCGACGCACGACCAGGCTCTCCAGCGTCTCATCATGCTGTTGTGCCGTCTCCCCCTCGGCCCACCGCTCCTTGCGCGGGATGAACCAGTCGAGCGCCATGCGGAACTTGCCCGGCCATGAGTAGAGCGACGTCGTCGCAAGCGGCAGCAGCTTGGTGGGCGCGAACATCATCATTCCGTCGGGCATCTCGACTAGACGGCCATCCTTGACGATGAACGTCTTCTTCGTCTCATCGATCGTGCCCGTCTCCTCCTCGAACACGCCGAGGAGCTTCGCCACCCGATGGACTGCGGTCTTGTCGGTGAGGAACGAGTCGCTCCCGCCATCGGCGACGATGCGGCCACCGTCGGGCAACTCGCATGTGTCGGTGTGGATCTTCCCGCCGATGCGATCGTCACGCTCCACCAGTGTGAAGGTGACATCGTGGCCCTCATCAGCGGCACGCCTGACCTTGTACGCAGCACCAAGTCCGGCGATCCCGCCCCCGATGATGATGATATGCATACTGCGGCTCCTTCTCAGGTACGCAGGCGGTGCCGGCCGCCGCAGTCGGTCTTCACTTTTCGCTCGTGCGCTACAGTAGCGGTTCGACCGCCCAGCACAGCGCTTCGACGAAGCTGTCGTCGTTGTTCGGCACGGCGGTCCGGACGAACCGCAGGCCGAGTTCGGCCGCCTGCCCGACCGCGGCCAGGTCGAGATCCCAGAGCGTCTCCATGTGGTCAATCGCGAACCCGATCGGCACGACGACGACCGCATCGTGCCCCGCGCGGGCCGCCGCCACCATCACATCACCCAGATCGGGGCCGAGCCACTCGCCCGGACGCGCGCCCTTGGACTGGTAGCCCTGCAGCCACGGCACCGGACCGTCCAGCGAACCAAAACCACCCACGCCCGGCAGACGTTCATCATCGCTGAAGTCCGTCCCCCCGGCCAGGCCCGCGATCGCGGCGACCGCGTCAGCCACCTCGCGCAAACCGCCGGGATATGGATCGTCGGCGACCAGGTCGGCCACGGGCAGGCTGTGGGCCGTCATCATCACCAGCGGTCGTACCGCGTCTACGCGCTCAAGAGCATGCGCGCACGCATGCCCGAAGAAGTCACGGTACTGGGGCGCCCTGTGGAGCACCGGAGCCTCGCACACATCGCTGATCGCAAGTCCCTGCGCCGCTTCGAGCGCGCACATCCTGAACGACTCGCACGTCACCTGCGACTCGAATGCGGACAGCGAGACCATCACGACCCGCTGCGCTCCGGCGTCCTGCAGACCCTGGAGAGCCGTGTCGATCGACGGCTCCCAGTAACGCATCCCGGCGGCGACCACTACATCGTGCCCGCGGGCGCGGAGATGACGCTCCAGCGACGCGGCGATCCCGGCCGCGACGCCCGGAAGCGGTGATGCCCCTCCGATCGCCCGGTACTTCTCCTGCGCCGAGGCAATGATCGCCGGCGAGGGCTCACGCCCCATGAACCTGGCCATGAACGGGCCGACCGACTCCAGCGAGTCCGGGCCGCCGAAGGCGGTGAGCAGTACGCCCGTGCGCTCCGTCACGCCCGCGCTCCTACTTGCCACCGCGGATGCGTGCCGAGTGCTCATGCACGAAACGGATCATCGTGCGGGCCTTCTCGGGATCGCTGGTCTTGTGGATGCCATGGCCGAGGTTGAATATGTGGCCCGGACGCGTGCCCACCGCCTCGAGGATCTCCACGACCATGCGCTCGAGCTCATCGTCGGGCGCGAACAACGCCACGGGGTCGATGTTGCCCTGGATCGCGAAGCGCTCGTCGACCTGCTCGACCACATGCTTCATATCCAGACGCCAGTCCACGCCGATGACGTCGCCACCGGCCTGCTGCGCCAGATCGAGCATTGACGTGGCGCCGTTCGGGAAGTGGATGATCGGCACGCCCCCGGGTACGGCCTTCTTCCCGTGCTCCGTGAGGGCGTCGATGACGCGCTTGGTGTATGGCAGCACCGAACGCTCGTAGTCACGCGGGGCCACGTAGCCCACCCAGCTGTCGAATACCTGGATCACCTGAGCGCCCGCGTCGATTTGCGCCGAGAGGTACGCGATCACGGTGTCCGTGATCTTGTTCATGAGTTCGTCCCACAATGCGGGCTCGCCCCACATGAGCGCCTTGGTGTGCTCGTAGTCACGCGTGCCGTGGCCCTCGATCATGTAGCTGGCAAGGGTGAACGGGGCGCCGCCGAAACCGATGAGCGGAACCTTGTGCTCCAACTCGCCCCGCAGGATCTTGAGCGCCTCCATCACGTAGCCGGTGTCCGCGAGTGGATCCGAGATGCGCAGATCACGTACATCCGAGGCTGACCTCACCGGGTTATGGATGACCGGCCCCTCGCCTTTGGCGAAGGTCAGGTCGAGGCCCATTCCCGGGAACACCACGAGGATGTCGCTGAACAGAATCGCCGCATCCACGCCCACAAGATCGACCGGCTGCATCGTCACTTCGACAGCAAGCTCCGGGGTGCGGCACATCTCGAGGAACCCGTGCTTCGCGCGAATGGCGCGGTACTCCTCCATGTAGCGGCCAGCCTGACGCATCATCCACACTGGAGTGCTCTCGGTGGGTTCGCGCCGAGCAGCACGCAGGAAAAGGTCGTTGTAGGCCATGCGGGAAGCAACCTCCGGTGGTCGGGGCGTCATGAGTCGACGCATAGTCTACCACGCGCGAGGGACATGCAACCCCGGTACAACGGCTTGTCCTTATCTTTGTTCAGACGCCCCGAAGAACAGGGGCCCCGCTTGATGCGAGGCCCCTGATGTCCAGCGATATCGATGGCGCAGGCTACGGTGCGGTGTCCACGATCACCTGTACGATCGACGGATCAGCCAGCGTGGAGATGTCACCGAACGTCTCCATGTCGCGCTCACCCGCTGCGATCTTGCGCAGGATGCGACGCATGATCTTGCCGCTCCGTGTCTTGGGGAGTTCGGGAACGATGTGGATGAAGTCCGGACTGGCGATCGGCCCGATCTCCTCACGCACATGACCACGGAGAATCTTCTCGATGCCGTCCGGGATGTCCACACCGGTCTTCAGGATCACGTAGGCGTAGATACCCTCACCTTTCACATCGTGCGGATACCCCACGACCGCCGCCTCGGCAACCGATGCATGGCTCACGAGCGCGCTCTCGATCTCGGCAGTGCCCATGCGGTGCCCGGACACGTTGATGACGTCATCCACTCGGCCGAGCAGCCAGTAGTAACCGTCCTCGTCCTTGCGCGCTCCGTCACCGGTGAAGTACTTGCCGGGGAACGCCGTGAAGTACACCTTCTTGATGAGCTCGTTCTCAGGATCGCCCCACGTCCCCCGCAGCATCCCGGGCCACGGCTTGGTGATGCAGAGACGTCCACCGGAGCCAACAGGAGTGGGGGTGCCATCCTCGTTCACGATCTCGGGCTCGATGCCGAAGAACGGAAGAGTCGCAGATCCCGGCTTCATGGGCGTAACGCCCGGCAGGTTGGTGATGATATGGCCGCCTGTCTCGGTCTGCCAGTAGGTGTCCACGATCGGCGTGTCCTCGTTGCCGATGTGCTTGAAGTACCACATCCAGGCCTCGGGGTTGATCGGCTCTCCAACTGTGCCCAACACGCGAAGGGTGGAGAGGTCGTGCTTGGCCGGCCACTCCTCGCCCTGCTTCATGAGGGCACGGATGGCGGTCGGGGCGGTGTAGAACTGGTTCACGCCATGCTTCTCGACGATCTCCCAGAAGCGGCCCGCGTCCGGATAGGTCGGAACACCCTCGAACATCAGCGAGGTCGCACCCACGGCAAGCGGTCCGTAGAGGATGTAGCTGTGACCCGTGACCCAGCCGATGTCGGCAGTGCACCAGTACACGTCCTCATCGTGATAGTCGAAGACGTAGCGGAACGTCGTGGCTGCGTACAGCAGATAGCCGGCAGTTGTGTGCAGCACGCCCTTGGGCTTGCCGGTCGAGCCGGACGTGTAGAGGATGAACAGCGGATCCTCCGCGTCCATCCACTCGACATCGCAGTGCTGGCTGATGTCGTCTGCGCGCACCTCCTCGTGGTACCAGAAGTCACGGCCCGGCTCCATGTCGACGCGAGTGCGAGCACGCGATACCACGATCACTGCCTCGACGGACGGGCACTCGTTGAGCGCGGCATCCGCCTCTGCCTTGAGCGGCACGACACGACCGCCGCGAAGACCCTCGTCGGCCGTAACGAGCAGCTTGGCGCCGCAGTCCTGGATGCGGTCGCGCAGCGCCGATGAGCTGAAGCCTGCGAAGATGACCGAGTGGATGGCCCCGATGCGTGCGCAGGCCAGCATCGATATCGCGAGCTCGGGGATCATTGGCAGGTACAGGGCGACCCGGTCACCCTTCTTCACACCATGCTTCTTGAGCACGTTGGCGAACTTGCACACCTTGTAGTAGAGCGACTGGTATGTGTAGACCCTGCTGCGGCCCTCGTCGGTCTCCCAGATGAGTGCGGCCTTGTTACGACGCCAACCGTTGAGATGACGGTCGATGCAGTTGTAGGTGACGTTGAGCTTGCCGCCTTCGAACCACTTCACGTAGGGCTTCTCGAAGTCGTAATCCAGAACCGCATGCCACTTCTTCTCCCAGTGGAGCATGGTGTCGGCCATGTCGGCCCAGAAGCCCTCGGGATCCTCGATGGAGCGCTGATACAACTCGTTGTACTCATCCATGGATTGGATGTGAGCGCGTTCAGTTACCCGGGCGGGTGGCTGGACCACACGGTACTCCTGGGACAAGGACTCGATCGCGTTTGGATCAGTCATCAGGTGTGTCTCCTCTCCTCGACGAATGCTCTCGGCCGACGTCGCACGATCCCCGCGGCCGGTCGATACCGCCAACTCGACGTGCATCCATGGTAGCCACTCTCTCGCGGAGCCGTGGGTCAAGCCAGCCGAACGGCCCCCCTGGTTCGGTGGACGGCAGGGCGAGGAGATCTGCCGAGCTAACCTGCGGTTGCATTCCAAGACGGGACAGAGTAGCGTGTCGGTGACAGTTTCCCTTCCCTAACATGCGGTGTCACG
>CAZOSR010000037.1:0-12960 GCA_964582445.1 uncultured Coriobacteriaceae bacterium
CGATCCGCAAGATGGCGGGATTCAGCACCCTCGTGCGACCACGCGTGATCGCAGCGCTCACGCATGACGCGAAGAAGAAGTCCGATCGCCGGTACTTCCTCAGGGGACGCCTGACGCGCGCCCATGGGGGCGGCTACTCCGCGGCGATCGCGGGCAACCAGTCATCCGCATTGCTCACGGCGATGCACCGTGGCAACTGCCTCATATCCCTGCCGGAGGGCGAGTCGTTCATCGCCGCCGGTACCGAGGTCGTCTGTATACGTCTTGACGTCGAGGAGGGAACAGCATGAGCAGCAGCGAGAACCAGAAGTTCAAGGACCCCCGATGGGCCTCGCAGGTGACCGACGAGATGATGGAAGCCGTCAAGGCCAAGGCCCGCGACGGGAAGATCACCTGCCCGGTGCTGCGGAAGTTCGCCGAGGACCAGGGAGTCCCGTACAAGGTCGCCGGCGCCGCGGCGGACGCAGCCGGACTACGGGTGCACAACTGCGATCTCGGGTGCTTCTGAGTGCGTGCTGGCACCGGCATCCCCGTTGTCTCGATCGTTGGCAAGAGCGATTCGGGCAAGACGACACTCATGGAGCGTCTCATCCGGACGTTATCTGGCCGTGGCTACCGCGTCGGCAGCGTGAAGCACCACGTCCATGACTTCGATATCGATGTTCCGGGCAAGGACTCCTGGCGTCATGCGAAGGCGGGCGCCGCAGTGTCTCTTGTGAGCTCACCGAGCAAGCTGGGCATGACCCGTACGATGGATCACGAGGCCACACTAGAGGAACTGTTGGCCTTCGCACACGACGTGGACATCCTGCTCACGGAGGGGTATCGCCGTGCGGGCGATGTGCGCATCGAGGTCTCGCGCAGGGCGCGCTCCACCGAACTCGTGTGCGACCCCTCTGAACTGTTCGCACTGGTCACCGATAACGAGGACATCGCCGTATCCGACCTCCCTGTCTTCGATCTGGATGACGCCGAGGGTCTGGCTGACCTGGTCGATCACACGTTCCTTACCCCTCGTTCTGAGAGCGAGGCCACGCATGGCGACTGACACGTTCGGCAGACGGATCGACTACCTCCGGATCAGCGTGACCGACCGCTGCAACCTGCGGTGCGTGTACTGCATGCCGCCGGAAGGGGTCGAGTGGAAGAGCCACGAGGACATCCTGTCCTTTGAGGAGATCGAGCGTTTCGCGCGCATCGCCGCAGGCGAGGGAATCAGCAAGATCCGGCTTACCGGCGGCGAGCCGCTCGTGCGGCACGGCATCGTCGATCATGTGAAGCGGCTGCGCGAGACGACAGGCATCGAGGCGATCGCGCTTACCACGAACGGTACGTTGCTGTCCCAGTATGCCGCCGATCTGGCCGCCGCAGGGCTGAAGCGGATCAACATCTCCCTCGACACGCTGGACCCGGATGTCTACGCGCAGATCACGCGCCGCGGACGGCTTACCGACGTGCTTGAGGGCATGGAGGCGGCGTTCGTCGCTGGCATGGATCCGATCAAACTCAACGTGGTCGTGGTGCGCTCCCTGAACCAGGACCTGCTCGGCTTTGCCCGCATGACGCTCGAGCGTCCCGTGCATGTGCGCTTCATCGAGTACATGCCGGTGGGCGATGTCGGCGAACACAGCTGCACGAGCGCAGAGGCCGACGGGTGGAGCGAGGAAGACCACGTCTCTACCGATGAGATCCTGCGGCGCATCGCGGAGGAGGGTGCTGCCGAGGGCCTCGGCGAACTGGTACCGGTGTCACGTGACGACGCTCCCGGTGGATGGGGCCCCGCCCGGTACTACCGGTTCGGCGGCGCTCCGGGCACGCTTGGCGTCATCGCGCCGCTCTCACACCACTTCTGTGGCGAGTGCAACAGGCTACGGCTCACCGCCGACGGCGGTCTGCGTACGTGTTTGTTCTCGGACGATGAGATCGATGTTCGAACGGCGCTGCGCACAGGAACGGACGAGGAAGTCCGTGCGCTCATCCATGAGTCGCTCAAGGCGAAGCCCGAGGGGCACAACCAGCAACACGGCACGGTGCGCCACATGTCACAGATCGGGGGCTGAGATGGCCGACCACCTGACGCATCTGGACGATAGCGGTTCCGCGCATATGGTCGATGTCGGCGCCAAGCCGGTCACCCACCGCGTTGCTGTAGCCGAGGCCACGATACGGATGCGCCCTGAGACGCTTGCGATGATCGTTGAGGGACGAGCCCCGAAGGGGGACGTCTTCGCCGTGGCGCGCGTGGCCGGTATCCAGGCGGCGAAGCGAACTTCAGAGCTCATTCCGTTGTGTCACCCCATACCCATCACGAAGGTCTCGGTGGAGCTTGAACCCGGAGACGCGTGCGTGCATGTCATTTCGACGTGCGCCACCGACGGCAAGACAGGCATCGAGATGGAGGCGCTTGCCGCCGCGGCCACAGCAGCGCTGGCACTCTACGACATGTGCAAAGCGGTCGACCGTGGCATGGAGATCACGGGTGTGCGGCTCATGGAGAAGTCGGGCGGTGCCTCCGGTGATTGGCTCCGTACCGATGACGGCCTCATGCAGAGGGGGGAAGCCTGATGGGGGTGCTGCGGATTGGCGTGCTCACCTCCTCGGATACCCGCTCGGCGGGAGGCGCGGAAGACACGTCGGGGGCGGCCCTCAAGCGCCTCTCTGCTGACAGGGGATGGGAAGTCGTCGCCTACCACCTTCTCCCCGACGATCGCGATCTGATCGCTGCGGCGTTGGTGAAGATGGCGGACGGCGATGCATGCGATGTCGTGTTCACCACGGGGGGCACCGGGCTCGGGCCCCGAGATGTTCTGCCGGAGACGACTCTTGCGGTTTGCGACCGCGAGGTTCCCGGAATCGGAGAGGTCATCCGCGGCGAGAGTCTCAAGATCACGAACCGCGCGATGATCTCGCGCGGTACCGCAGGCCAGCGGGGCTCCACGCTGATCATCAACATGCCTGGCTCCGAGAAGGCCGTGCGTGAGTCGTTCGGCTTCATCGTCGATGTGCTTGAGCATGCGGTCGACATGATGGCTGGCGGAGGTCACGGCTAGGGGATGGAAGAGTCACGCAAGATCACATACTTTGACCACGCCGCCACATCGTGGCCTAAGCCACCGGTCGTAGCCGCGGCGATGGTGGCGGCCATGGAGGCGGCGGGCGGGAACCCCGATCGTGGATCCCACACGCTTGCGCTGGCCGCGGGGAAGGTCATCGCCCAATCGCGTGGAGAGGTCGCGGCGCTGCTCGGCGTTTCCGATCCGCGTGACCTGGTATTCGCGTCGGGATGTACTGCGGCGTTGAACCTCGTGCTCAAGGGATCGCTCAGACGCGGCGACCGCGTGGTCGTCGTCTCGGCCGAGCACAACGCGGTCGTGCGGCCGCTCTTCAGCATGATCGATCGCGGAGTGAAGGTAGCGCGAGTTCCCGTAGACGCGGCCGGTCAGTTGGATATCGAGGACGTGGAGCGGGCGGTGGCCGCCGCACCCACGCGGATGGTGATCTGTCAGCACGCATCAAACGTGACGGGTGTGATCCAGCCGATAGCCGACCTTGCGGACATCGCTCATGAGCATGGTGCAGTCATGGTGGTTGACGGCGCACAGGCGGCAGGCCACCTACCAGTGGACTGCGCGGCGCTGGGCGTGGATGCGTATGCCATCGCGGGCCACAAGGGTCTGCTAGGACCGCAGGGTGTAGGGGCGCTGTACCTCTCTCCCGAGTTCGAGCCAAAGGAACTCGTCCAGGGCGGAGGTGGCTCGTCTCTGGAGGTGATCCAGCCGGTCGAGCGTCCCGGACGCTACGAAGCCGGCACACCGAACACACCGAGCATCGCGGGCCTTGGAGCGGCGGCCGCGTTCGTGCGTGCCCAGGGCGGACCACTCATGGAGCACGTAAGAATCCTCTCGCGACGGCTTCATGAGGGGCTGCTTGAGGTCCCGGGGTTGCGTGTGTTGGGCCCCGCTCCCGATGTCCCCCGGATTCCCGTCGTGAGCGTCGTGCACGAGCGCATCGCATCGGACGAGATCGCATTCATGTTGGACAGCCAGTACGGGATCGCGGTCCGAGCAGGCCTGCACTGCTCTCCATGGACTCACGCGGCGCTCGGCACGCTGGAATCTGGTGCGGTCCGGTTCGGCTGCGGATGGGGACTGGATGACGACGATGTCGATCGTGCGTTGGCTGCGATGCGGGAGATCTGCTCGTAGTAGTCGACCGTTGTGAACTGGCGCCGCGCGCCTAGCGAACGATGAAGACCGGAGTCCCCACGTCCACACGTTCGTAGAGGTCCTCGATGTCCCAGCGGTGCATTCGCATGCAGCCGTGTGATGCGGCAGTCCCGATCGAGTAGTCAGCCGAGGTGCCGTGGATCCGGATCCCAGGTGCGTCGAGGTTGAGGGCGCGGGTGCCGAGCGGGTTGCTCGGCCCCGGTCCTATGGTCTGAGGCATGCTCGCCGCCCACGCTGATCCGGGGTTCGACCATGTTGGCATGTAGCGCTTCAGCGTGATCTCGAACTCCCCGCGGGGCGTGGGATGGCTTGGCGTACCAACAGCGACGCCATACGTCTTGGAGAGTGAGCCGCGCTCGTAGAGGTAGAGCTTCCGCTCCGAGATGTCCACGAGGATCGCCGGGCCGAGCTTCGACTCGCTGACCGTCGGCTCGGCGCGTATCGTTGTGGCGTCGACCACTCTTCGGCCCGATGTGAGCGCGTCGCGCAGTGCCTCAGCCGTCGCTGTCGTATCCAGTGTGATCCCCACCCGGGACGGCAGGAAGACGACCGCACCATCCTCGAGTGCGATCGCAGCATCCGCGGGTGTCGTTTCGATCGATGCTGCTGTCGCGCTGAGCCAACGGTCGAGGGCCTGTTCGTCCAGCGTGACCCTCAGATCGGTTGACACACCGGCCGTCCGGTCGGTCACCCGATCGATCACACGCGCGGGGAGGGCGGCGGTCCTGCGAGGCGCAAACGCGGAATCGACCATCGCGTCGACATCGACCTCGATCATCGTGGCCGCATCAAGCGTGAACGTCGTGGTTCCGTGCCTGAGTGTGATCGGTTCGCCGAGCGGGGCGGTCACCTCGGCGTCGAGCGTCTCTCGGGCCTGTGCGCGCGTCATGTTCGAGAGATCGATACCAGCCACGATCGTGCCTGGAGGGAGTACCTCTCGCGCCAGGTAGTCATCAGCGACCGCGACCGTCGCCCCACCTGCGATGCCGAACAACATCACAGAGGCGAGCAGCGCAGCGATGCGTGTCTTGAGTGACGCTCGATGCATCGAGATTCCTCTATCGTCGGTGGTCCGTGCCAGTGCAGGATATTCTACAATGAATGAGTCTTACGCACAGGTGAGGCACACCGTACGAGGGGGGATGGATGCAGGCGGAGCCGGACGGGGGTCCACTGCGGGGCAGCCTTGAGAAGCTGCTGCGCAAAGTGATGGCCGACCGAGGTCTCGACCTGCACCAGTACCGGGAGCGGTATGTGGAGAGGCGGATCGCCGTGCGCCTTACAGCGCTCGGCCTCCACACCTACTCGCAGTATGCGGCCTACCTGGACAAGCATCCCGACGAATACCACGCGCTCGTCGACACTCTCACCATCAACGTCACGCAGTTCTTCCGTGATGCGGAGGTGTTCGATCTGTTTCGCGCGGAGGTACTGCCCGCCCTGCTCGCGCAGAAAGCGGCCCGGCGACAACGGATCCTGAGAATCTGGTCGGCAGGATGTGCGACCGGTGAGGAGCCGTACTCCCTCGCGATGTCGGTGCTTGATGGGCTGGAGCGCACGGGCTCAACCCACATCATCCCTACCGTAATCGGGACTGACCTCGACCGGAACGCGCTTGCGACCGCCAAGCGCGCCCAGTACCCGTTGCGGCAGCTCGGCCAGATTCCCAAGGGTGACCGTCTGCGGTATGTCGACACAGGCACCGAGACGTTCACTATGAAGCAGCAAGTCCGTGACATGGTCAGGTTCCAGTATCTCAACCTCTTCGAGGACTCGCCGATACATGGAGTGGACGCGGTTTTCTGTCGCAACGTGTTCATCTACTTCAACAAGGCCGATCAGGAGCGGCTCGTCCAGGTGTTCTGGGACTCGCTCGTACGCGGCGGGTTCCTCGTGCTCGGCAGGTCCGAGCGCCTTTCACCGGAGGTTGCTGGGACGTTTGAGCTCGTGGATGGGCGGCAGCGCGTCTACCGCAAACCGATGGGACTGCAGCGTGGGTGAGGGTTTGCTATCGTTGAACGATACGGGGTGCACCGTGCAGCGCGATCGAGGAGGGTCCGTATGACCGAGAAGGTTCGTTCCAGTCAGATGAAGCGGGGGCTTTCGTTCACGTTCACGCTTCTGACGTGGGTGACGATCGGACCCGCGGTGATGGTGGGCCTCCTGGCGACGGGCATATTCGCTCTTACCGCGCTCGACATGGATTACGGGTCGCTACGATCGGTGGCGATCTTCGGTGCGATCGCCATGGCCATCTGTGCCATCCCGGGATCACTCGCCTGGCGCGCAGCGTTCAAGCGCCGCGTACTCGAGCCGCTTCGCGACCTCGGCGGAGTGCTCATCGAGGCGGGAGAGGGCGACCTCACGGTGAGGGCCACGGCACCGCATGATGATGAGATCGGTCTTCTCGTCGATGAGAGCAATAGCCTGATCGAGTCACTTTCCAGGATCGCCCGGCAGGTGCGCACCTCAGCGGAGTCGGTCACCAACATGGCCACGCAGCTGTCGGCTTCGTCACAGGAGATCAGCGCGTCTTCAATGGAGATATCCACCTCGGTTCAGCAGGTCGCTCACGGCGCAGAACTGCAGTCTCGCAAGGTCGAGGAGACCTCCTCGGCAATCGAGTCGATCACCGATGCCGTCACGCAGATCGCCGATCGTGCGATGGAGGCGAGCCGCACGAGCGATGCAGCAGCCCAGTATGCGTTGCAGGGAGAGCAGTCAAACGATCAGGCGATGGCGAAGATCAATGAAGCGCTCGACGCGATCATCACGCTGTCGCAGTCAGTGGAGAGCCTGGGCAAGCGCTCGAACGAGATCGGCCACATCGTCGATGTGATCACCACGATCGCTGATCAGACCAACCTGCTGTCGCTGAACGCCGCCATCGAGGCTGCGCGCGCCGGCGAGTCAGGACGCGGTTTCTCCGTGGTGGCCGAGGAGGTGCGCAAGCTGGCCGAGGGCTCGGGGAAGGCGGCCGAGCAGATCGGCGAGCTCATCAAGGAGGTCCAGGCGGAGACCGCCACGGCTCTCAAGTACATGCAGATCGGTACCAGCGAAGTCCGTCTTGGGGCGGAGGTTGTCGGGCAGAGCGGCGAGGCGCTGCGTCAAATCACCGATGCAGTCACCAGGACCGCCGAACTCGCACAGGACATCGCAGACACCACCGCACGTCAGGCCAAGCGCGCGTCGGAGATCGACCGCGCGATGCATGATATCGCCGCTGTCGTTGAGGAGAACGCCGCGAGCGCAGAGGAGACCGCTGCGGCCACGGAGCAGCAGACCGCCTGTATGGAGGAGATATCCTCGTCATCACAGGACCTGGCCGATATGGCGCACCGGCTCGAGGAATCTGCACTGAGGTTCAAGATCACGGAGGTCGACGCGTGATAGAGGCGGCTGTCAACGAGGTGAGACAGTATGTGCTCTTCGTTCTATGCGGCGAGGAGTACGGGCTTCCCATCGCTGCGGTCCGCAGCGTGATCCGCTATGAGGAGCCCACGCCGGTCCCCCATGCGCCTGAGGGTGTGGAGGGCGTGTTCAACCTGCGCGGCCAGATACTCCCGCTGGTGGATCTCGGTCGCCAACTCCGTGGATCGATGCTTGAGCCCGGCTCCCTTGCGCGCATCATCGTGGCCGAGGCCGGATCAGGGGCCGTGGGGTTGGCTGTCGATCGGGTCCGTGAGGTCGCCAGCATACCGGTCGAGCAGATCAAGCCAGCGCCCCCCGCGGCCGTTGCATCCGCGATGAGCGATGCGTTCGAGGGGGTCGCCACCTACGGCGACCGCCTCATCATTCTGCTCGACCCAGACAAAGCACTGCCCAAGCCGGTGTTCGCATCGATCGGCGCTATCCAGGAAGGGGACCTCGATGGCTAGGTCCGTACTCGTAGTCGATGACGCAGCGTTCATGCGCATGATGATCCGCGATATCCTCACTCGCGAGGGGTACGTCATCTACGAGGCCGTCAACGGGCGCGATGCTGTTGAGAAGTACCTGGAGGTCCGGCCAGATCTCGTGACCATGGACATCACGATGCCCGGCATGAGCGGTCTTGAGGCACTGCAGTCGATCCGGGACCAGGATCCGGGTGCCCGGGTGCTCATGGTCAGCGCGATGGGACAACAGAAGATGATCGTGGAGGCGCTGGAATACGGCGCGTTGGATTTCCTGGTAAAACCCTTCCAGCCGACCAAGGTGCTTGAGACCGTCAAGAAGTGCCTGCAAGCGGCACCGCGCGGCTGAGCGGGGAGCCATGCGCTCCGCGATCAAAGTCCTCATCGTCGATGACTCGGCGCTCATTCGCCAGATACTGGCGCGGGCGCTTTCGGTAGACCCGGCGATAGAGGTCGTTGGCACGGCTCGCACCGGAACGG
Source organism: uncultured Coriobacteriaceae bacterium (assembly GCA_964582445.1). Taxonomy (GTDB): domain Bacteria; phylum Actinomycetota; class Coriobacteriia; order Anaerosomatales; family Anaerosomataceae; genus Anaerosoma. The sequence goes on from CAZOSR010000037.1 coordinate 8,603, forward strand.
AAGCCCTCGAGAAGACCCTCTCACTCGCGCCCGATGTGATCACACTCGACATCGAGATGCCCGAGCTCACCGGCATCGAGGCGCTTCCGCACATCATCCGCACCAGCAGCGCCCGTGTGGTCATGCTCTCCGCGCTCGATGATCCTGAGACGACGTATCAGGCGCTCGACCTGGGTGCAAGCGACTTCATCGTGAAGCCCGCCGAGGGCTTCGCCACATCCATCGCCGAACTGAGCGATGTCCTGATCAAGAAGATCAAGACCGCGTATCGTATCCGCCCCGAATCGCGTCGTGCGTCCAGAGCGCTGCCGTCAAAACCGGTCGCCACGCGGGTGGCGAATCGCAGCGCCGATCCGCCTGGCCGCATTGTGGCGATCGCGGCATCAACAGGAGGTCCTCCCGCACTCGAAACGGTCTTCTCCGGACTCACGAGTGGCTTCGATGCGGCGTACGTGCTCGTACAGCACCTGCCCCACGGCTTTACAGCGTCGCTTGCCCGCCGACTCGAGCGGACGACAGACCTCGAATTCGCGATCGCCGAGAACGGCATGCACGTGATGCGCGATGTCGTGTACGTGGCTCCGCACGGTTCGCATATGGTCGTGAGCGGTCGTCGTACGATGCGCATCCTGCTCGAGGACACGCCAAGCATGCACGGTGTCCGGCCGGCAGCGGATCCGCTGTTCGAGAGCGTCGCTGCCACGACCGGCGCCGCATCGGTGGGCGTGATTCTGACTGGCATGGGTTCCGATGGGGCCCGCGGTTCACGCGCTATCGTCGATGCGGGCGGCATGACGATCGCGCAAGACGAGCAGACGAGCGTGGTCTGGGGCATGCCCGGGGCCGCTGTGAAAGCAGGCGCCGCGCTCAGGGTCGCTCCGCTTGATTCGGTTGCGAGTGAGATACGGCGGACGCTACGGGGGTGATGGTCGTTGGGTGACGACATGTCGGCATACCGGGATGTATTCCTGAGCGAGAGTGCCGAGTACCTCCAGGCGATCACTGATGGACTCTTGGCGCTGGAATCCAATCCCATCGACCTGGAGCCGGTGGAGACCGTGTTCCGCGGCGCACACTCCCTCAAGGGCATGGCTGCAGCGATGGGCTACACCGGAACGCAGGAGCTCACACACAAGATGGAGTCGCTGATGGCTACCGTCCGTTCGCGGGCGCAGGTCGCCGACAGCACGCTGATCGACCTGATGCTGCAGGCGACCGATCGGGTGCGGGCCCTGATCGACGACGAATCCACGGGTGCCACTGCGGTATCTGCCGATGACATCATCGACCGGCTTGTCGAACGTACGGCGGTGGGCGAGGAGTCTGCAGCGCCGGAGCCTGTCGGAGTCACATCAGCCGGCACTCCTGCGCGAGGCGAGGGGACGACCCAGCGCGTGACCGTGACCCTTGAGGAGGGATGCGTTCTCAAGGGCGTGCGTGCGTACATGGTCATCAAGAGGCTCGGGCATCTCGGAGAAGTGATCGGGACGGAGCCCTCGGCCCGGGAGATCGAAGATGAGCACTTCGAGCACTCATTCCAGGTCGTGCTGAGGACCAAGGCAACGCCAGCTACGCTGCGCGAGGCGGTCATGGCGGTCACCGAGGTTGAAGATGCCTCGGTGGCAGAGGACACCAGGGAGTCGGCTCCTGTCCAGGAGGCGGCCGCCGGTCCGGGCGAGACGGATCGCCGCCCCGCGCCACCCAAGATAACCGAGACACAGACGGTTCGAATCTCGATCGGGCACCTGGACACCATCGTCAATCTCGTGGGCGAGCTGGTCATCATCCGCTCTCATCTTGAGGACGTAGCGGCACGGGTGGTTGACGCTGACCTGGATGAATCGCTGAGCGTGCTCAAGCGGATCAGCGGCGAGCTTCAGCAGGAGGTCATGCAGACACGCATGGTCCCGGTCAGCAACATCTTCAACAGGTTCCCTCGCATGGTCCGCGATCTTGCACGTGATCTCGGGAAAGACGTCGCACTCGAGATGGATGGTCTCGACATCGAACTGGATCGGACGGTGCTCGACGAGATCGGCGATCCGATCGTCCACCTGCTCCGCAACGCAATCGATCACGGTATCGAGCCGCCAGAGGCGCGGATCGCAGCTTCTAAGCCAGAGCGGGGGACGGTGCGGTTGACGGCCGAGAGGGTCCGTGACCAGGTCGTGATCTCCGTTTCTGATGACGGTCGCGGTATGGACGTCGAGCGCATTTGGAGCAAGGCGGTCGAGCGCGGGCTCGTGAGCGATGCCGCACGGGATTCCTACAGTGAGCAGGACATCCTTATGTTCGTATGCGCGCCTGCCTTCACGACAGTCGATAGTGCGACCCGCGTGTCGGGACGTGGCGTGGGCATGGACGTGGTGAAGGGCAAGATCGAGTACCTCGGTGGAAGCGTGATGCTCGCGTCAGTCCCGGGACGCGGGATGCGGGTCTCTCTGCAGCTGCCGCTGACGCTTGCGATCATCCAGGCGCTTCTGGTGCGCAGTGGCGAGCAGGTCTTCGCTCTACCGCTCAGCGCCGTCGACGAGGTGCTTTCGCCCGATGAAGTGACGCTGAAGACGGTGGACGGGGCGCCTGTGGTCGCGCTCAGGGACGGGTCGGTAGTCGGGCTGTGCGATCTGGATGAGTTGCACGGGCGCTCCCTGCCTACCAGCTCATCGTACGCGGACAAGCATCTCATCCTGGTACGATCCGCGGACACTGTGCGGGCGCTCGCGGTGCCCGCACTTCTTGGACGTCGCGAGGTCGTCATCAAGCCGCTCTCGCCGTTGTTCCGGGGTCTCCGGGGTCTTGGAGGAGCGACCGTCCTGGGAGACGGGCGCGTTGCGCTGATTCTGGATCCGAGGACGTTGTTCACACGGGAGGCCTGAAATGGATCCACGCACGCTCACGGAGATACAGCTTGACGCGCTCGCGGAGACCGGAAGCATCGGCGCCGGGCATGCGGCAACGGCCCTTTCGCAGATGCTGGGTTCGCCGGTTGACATCGACGTGCCTGACCTGAAGGTCCTCGCGGTCTCGGAGGTTCCGACGATGCTCGGCGGTCCGGAAAGCCTCGTGGGAGCCGTCTACGGCAGGCTGCTTGGCGATCTGGGTGGCGGACTGTTGTTCATCGCGGATCGTGATGCGCTGCTGGGGCTCTCCGACCTGCTCCGCTCACGCGCCTCGGGCACATCCAAGTCGATCGGGCCCGCTGAGGAGGCGACGGTGACCCATGCGGCAGGGGTGCTCATCGCTGCCTACCTTGCGGCGATCGCGCGTCTGACGGGTCTTACGACCCTGCCCGGGCCGTCACAGTTCGTTTTCGACATGCTCGGTGGAATCCTCGAGGCCGTTACCGTGCAGGTTGGTCTCAAGGCGGAGAACGCGATTCTTGTGCTTACCCGGTTCTCCACCTCCGAGATGAGCATCGACGCTTCCTTGCTCTACCTTCCCGACCCCGATAGCCTGGAGGTCATGCTTGGTCGGCTCGGGGTCCTGTAGGCATGTCCTCCCTCGGCGACATAGGCGGATTGTGGGCGGCTCAGGACGATGACACCGTCCTGGTGACGACCGGGGAACTCGCAGTCGCGGTCCACCCACAACGGCTGGTCACCCCTGCGCTCGGGTCGTGCATCGGCCTCACGCTGTGGGACGCGTTTGCGAGGCGCGGGGGAATGGCACATATCATGCTGCCCTCGCCTTCGGAGACCCGTGCAGGGGGACTCGCAGACCGGTTCGCATCGGTGGCGGTGCCGCGGCTCGCCGAGCTCGTGACGGGGGGTTCCTCGGGTCGGAGACTCGTGGCCAAGATCGCCGGAGGCTCCACCATGTTCGGGGTGGATGCGAATATGGCCGGTATCGGTGCCCGCAACGCTCAGGCGGTCCGCCGCGAGTTGAGTCTGTTGCGGATACCGCTTGTGGCCGAAGACGTAGGTGGAACGCACGCACGGACCATGGAGCTCTACCTTGATACCGGGCTGGTCGTCATCCGAAGCTACAGGTACGGTATCAAGGAGTTGTGATGATCGAAGACGCACACGCCATGAAAGGCGCCTGATGGAGGAATCGGCTGGGTCGGTCGCAGCGGCTTCAGTCCGCGATGGCCAGATACGGATCGCAATCGCAGGTGGCGGGCTTCGCGCCACCTCGGTTCTCCGGCTGCTCAACGACATCGAGAATCTGACTGTCGCGGCGATTTACGACAACAGTCGCACGGCACCAGCCATGCGTCTTGCCGAGGATCTTGGCGTGTTCGCCACCACGCAGGTCTCCGAGCTCTCGCAGATCTCAGGTCTCGACCTGATCCTCGACCTTTCGGAGGACCCCGTCCTTCGTGCCGCTCTTGAGGTCGAGCGTCCCGCCGAGGTGGC
>CAZOSR010000038.1:0-12910 GCA_964582445.1 uncultured Coriobacteriaceae bacterium
CGCAGCGGCACGCAAGATAGCGCATACCGCCGCACAGCCAGCGCGACCGCGTCTGAAGGTCGTACGGGGCAGTGCGGCACGCACGCGCGCGCGATCGTCGGCAGCAGCCGATAGCGCGTTCCGCGTGCTCGCGATATGCCTGGTGATTCTGGCCGCCGCAGGCATCGCTCGTGTCTCCCTGGCCGCACGGGCCGCTGAGGCCACCATCGATGCGTGGGAGCTTCGTGCCGAGGTGAAGACCGAGCAACAGTCGATCCGCACCCTCGAAGCAGATCGCAGTGCGCTGGCATCGCCATCCCGCATCGAGGCGCTTGCGTGCGCCTCGCTCAACATGACCAAACCCTCCCAGGTGTGCTACCTGGAGCTTCCCGAGGACGGCACGAGTGCGGACAGTGCGGACATCGAATCTCCGGCCGTCCAGGTAGCGGCAGCTGATGCGCCTGGCAGTGGAGTAGTCCGGACGCTGATGGATCTTGCGGCGAGCGAGGCGCAAGTGCTCCTTGTGGGTGACATGGGTCTCGGTTCAATGCGATGAGCGGCGCGCCTCCGTCAACTCGGCGTCGCCGTGGAGCCGGTAAGGAGCGCCCGCAACCTGCCGGGCGCTCCTCGTCGCTCACAGCGATCCTGTTGCTTGCACTCACGGTGGTGGCAGTGCGACTGGTGTACGTGCAGGTGGTGATCGGGCCGGAGTATGCCGAGGCCGCCGCTCAGCAGCGTACCCGGGACGTGGCGATCAATCCGGAGCGTGGATTCATCTATGACCGCGAGGGCGAGGTCCTCGCTGAGTCGATGGAGGCCCGGACCATCTACGCGGTTCCGGAGGCGGTCAAAGACAAAGCGGCCGCTGCTGCGGCTATCGCCAACGCGATCGGTGGGGACGCCGTCGCGTACGAGGAGCGCCTGTCGCGCGACTCCAACTTCGTCTACGTGGCGCGCAAGGTGGACGTGGCGCAAGCTGAATCGCTGCGCGCGCTCGGTATCGAAGGGCTCGGCTTCCTGGAGGATTCGCGTCGCGTCTATCCCAGCAACGAACTCGCGTGTCAGGTTCTTGGGTTCGTAGGCGTTGACGATGAAGGGCTTTCAGGGCTCGAACTCTACTACGAGGACCTTCTCGGCGGGCAGGCGGGGAGGCTCATCGCTGAACGGGACACAAGCGGCCGGCCGATTCCCGGTGGAGTGACCTACGAGGAGCCGGCGGTCGATGGGGAGGATATCGTGCTCACCATCGATAAGGACATCCAGTACCAGACGCAGATGGCGCTGGCCGAGGCGGTAGCGAAGTGGGGCGCCAAGGCTGGTTCGGTCATCGTCATGGACCCCCGCAATGGTGAGATCCTCGCCATGGCGTCGTACCCGCAGTTCGACCCCAACAGGTTCTCCGAGGGCAGTGAGGACGCGTTCCGTAATAGGGCGATCGTAGATACATACGAACCCGGTTCCACCATCAAGTCGCTTACGGCGGCGGCCGTGATAGATGCGGGACTCTACGGCCCCGATTCGGTGTTGGAGCTTCCACCCACGATAGAGGTCGGGGGCCGAACCATCCACGAGGCCCACGATCGTGAGACGGTCTCATGGACTCTCACCGACATCGTCACGCAGTCATCGAACGTGGGGTCGGTGAAACTCGGCCTTTCCCTCGGAGAAGATGGGCTGTACGACTACTTCTCACGCTTCGGTCTCACCGGGAAGACGGGCGTGGACTTCCCGGGCGAGGTCAAGGGCTGGCTCGGGACCCCGGATGAGTGGTCAGGGTCATCGCTGGCGACGATAACGTTCGGGCAGGGTGTGTCAGTCACTCCGCTGCAGCTCACGCGAGCGCTATCCGCGATCGCCAACGGGGGATACCTTGTCACGCCGCACTTCCTCAAAGAGGCCACCGTCGAGAGCGAGAAGGCACCGGTGCTCATGACCGAGCGGGCCATCTCGGAGGAGACAGCGCGCCTCATGCGGATCGTGCTCACCGATGTGGTGAACGAGGGAACCGGTTCGGCCGCCGCCGTACCCGGGTATCAGGTTGCGGGGAAGACTGGAACGGCGCAGAAGGCACGTACCGACGGGCGCGCAGGCTACGCGAAGGACAAGTACGTGGCGTCGTTCTCGGGATTCCTTCCCGCTGATGATCCGCGTGTGGTGATCGTGGTGAACATCGATGAGCCGAGCAACTCCATCTACGGTGGCACGGTTGCAGCTCCCACGTTCTCGCGCATCGCTGCGTACTGTGTCGATCATCTCAAGATACCGCCGGGAGAGGCGGTAACGGGTGCTTCACAGGGTTCGACAGAATGAGGCTGGCGCTGCGGCCGATGGTAGACTGGGACGATTGCGAAACGATGGGAAACGGTGGACACGAAGAGTCTTTCACATCTGCTCGAAGCGGTGCCGGTGCATGGTAACGTGCCGGCGGCTCTGAGCGTATCCGGAATCGCCTACCGCTCCGATGCAACACGTCCCGGTGACGTGTTCTTCTGCATTCCTGGTTTTCGCCGGGACGGTCACGACTTCGCCGCTGATGCAGTTGCACGTGGCGCGGTCGCAATCGTCTGCGAACGTCCACTCGGCATCGGAGTACCGGAGGTCGTCGTACCGGTCACGCGTCATGCACTTGCCATGGCGGCCTCCCGGTTTCACGGGGAGCCGTCCCGGAGGCTTGCAGTCGCCGGCATCACCGGGACCAATGGCAAGACCACGACGACGTACCTGTTGGACAGCATCATGCGCCGGGCTGGACACACGACCGGCCTCATCGGCACGGTCGAGACCCGTATCGCCGATGAGCGGCAGCCGTCGGCACGCACGACTCCCGAGTCGGCGGATCTGCAAGAGCTCCTTGCCCGAATGGTCTCATCCGGTGTGAGCGCGGTGGCGATGGAGGTCTCATCGCACGCAATCGACCTGCACCGCGTCGACGGCATGGAGTTTGCCGTAGCGGCCTTCACGAATCTGACACAGGACCATCTCGACTACCATCACACCCTGGCCGAGTACTGGTCGGTGAAGCGGCGTCTGTTCACTGAGCTGGACGTTCGCGAGCGGGTCATCGACGTGGATGACCCGTACGGAGCTGAGTTGGCGCAGGCGCTCGACCACCCATGGACCGTTGGCCGGTCTGCTGAAGCGGCTGTCCGCGCCACCGACGAGCGTCCCGCTGCCGATGCGACCGCGCTCACACTTGTGACTCCTCAGGGCAACGCCGATCTTCTCCTGCCCCTTGCCGGTGCGTACAACGTCAGCAATGCACTTGTCGCTGCAGGGTGCGGCCTGTCGCTTGGCGTGCCTCTTGACACGGTGGTCGAGGGTCTGGCGGGCGCTCCCCAGATTCCCGGACGGCTGGAGCGGATCGACGAAGGGCAGCCGTTCACGGTACTCGTTGACTACGCGCATACACCTGACAGCCTCGCTAAGGCGATTGCCGCGGTGCGGGCTGTGACCCCGGGTCGCGTGATAACGGTCTTCGGCTGCGGAGGAGACCGCGATCCGGAGAAGCGTCCGCTCATGGGGGCGGCTGCGGGCAGTTCATCGGATGTGGTAGTGGTGACGAGCGACAACCCGCGCAGCGAGGACCCTGTGGGCATCATCCTATCCATCGAAGACGGCTTGCGTGGCACCCCAGCCAAACACAGTGCGGAGGTCGATCGTCGCTCCGCCATCGCGCAGGCGTTCGCCATGGCGCGTCCCGGCGATGCAGTGTTGATTGCGGGCAAGGGACACGAGGATTACCAGATATTCGCCGACCACACGATCCATTTCGACGACCGTGAGGTTGCCCGCGAGGAGTTGAGATCGCTGTGCTGACGTTGCCGGTGGAGCTGCTTGTGGAGATAACAGGTGGCCGACTCCTCGAGGGCCCGGAGGAGACGGTCGTCAACGGGCTTTGTATCGACTCGCGAGAGGTCCAACCGGGTGCCGCTTTCGTTGCGTTCACGGGCGAGAAGACGGATGGCCATGAGTACATCGGGAGTGCGCTTGATGCTGGTGCACGCTGTGTGGTTGTGACACGCGACGATGAACAGGCACGTGCCACGTTCACCGAGCGAGCACACTCCGAAAGCACGCTGGTGCTTGTCGGCGATCCCCAAGGTGCCGTCGAGGCGCTCGCATCGTGGCACCGGGACCGGCTGCACATTCCGGTCATAGGGATCACGGGGTCGACCGGCAAGACCACAACGAAGGATTTCGTGCGCAGCGTCCTCGGCACCCACATGCGGACGGTGGCGACTGCAGGCAATCGCAACAACGAACTGGGTGTCCCGCTCACGATCATGGACGCGGGAGCGGATACCGAAGTGTTGGTCATCGAGATGGCCATGCGGGGACCGGGGCAGATTACGAGCCTGTGTGCCGTGGCCCGTCCCACGGCCGGTCTTGTCACCAATGTCGGGGTCAGCCACATGGAGGTCCTTGGAAGCCAGGAAGCTATCGCCTCGGCGAAGGGCGAACTCGTGGCCGCCATTCCCGCCGAGGGCCACGTCTTCATCAACGGCGACGACGCCTGGACCGCACGCATGGCGGATGCCGCATCTGCACCGGTGACGCGCTACGGGCTGGGTGAGGACGCGGATGTCACAGCACGGGACATCGAGATCGCGCCGAGCGGCGCCCCCTCGTTCACGCTGGTCGCTCCCGAGGGGGCGGTGCACGTCACCTTGCCGGTTCCCGGTCGGCACAACGTGTACAACGCCCTCGCTGCGGCGGCCGTCGGCCGGTACCTCGGTGTGCCTCTCGAATCGATCGCACACGGACTTGCCGAGGCCACGTTCTCGCGTTGGCGTATGGAGACCTTCGTCTCGGCGAGCGGTGTCACGATCATCAATGACTCCTATAATGCGAACCCGACTTCTATGCGGGCGGCTGTGGAAGCGCTTGAGGATGTGCCTACTTCCGGTCATCGGGTTGCGGTGCTTGGCGACATGGCTGAGCTCGGATCGCTCACCGAACTTGCGCACTTCGAGCTCGGACAGATCGTGGCGCATTCGTCAGTGGACACCCTGGTGACCGTAGGCGATCTTGGAGCACGCATCGCCGATGGCGCACGTGCCGCAGGCATGTGCGAGGACGATGTCCGGCCCTGCATCGACGCGATAGAGGCCATAGAGGTGCTCGATGACCTGGTCGAGATAGGGGATACCGTTCTCGTGAAGGCCTCGCGTGTGATGGGGCTTGAGGTTGTGGTTGAAGGGATGATGGACCCCCGTGTTCAGCCTGCTTCCTGATATCGCGCGTTATCCCACGTACCAGGTATTCCTGGCCATGGTGGTGGCGCTGGTGCTCGCCGTTGTGCTGTTCCCTGCATGGATCCGCCTATTGAAGTTCCGCAACATCGGCCAGCAGGTTCGCGCGGACGGACCGCAGGGACATCTGGTGAAACAAGGCACACCCACCATGGGTGGCGTGCTCATCCTTCTCGTCGTTTCGGTCGTCTACCTGACACTCGGCGAGGTCGGGCGAAGCGGGATGATCGTACTGGTCGCGCTGCTCGGGTGCGGCCTTCTTGGCTTCGTGGATGACTACGCGAAGGTGGTCAAGGAGCGCTCGCTCGGTCTCACCGCACGGATGAAGATCGTCGGCCAGGCGGTCGTGGCAAGCGCGGTCGGAATCCTTGCGGTCAACTGGGCCCACGTGAGCCCAGAAGTCATTGTGCCCTTCGTCGGGACGATCGATCTGGGCACCTGGCAGTCTACGTTCACGGTGGGCACGTTCATCCTCGAGATGCCCTGGCTGTATCTGGGTCTTGTGTTCTTCATGGTGCTGTCGTTCTCCAATACGGTGAACCTGACGGACGGGCTGGATGGGCTTGCCGCTGGCACGGTCATGATCGTCATGCTCGCCTTCTCGGCGATCTCCTTTGCCCAGGACAATCTGGAGCTCGCCCTGCTGGGCGCTTCCGTCGCAGGCGCGTGCCTCGGGTTCCTCTGGTACAACAGCTATCCGGCTGACATCTTCATGGGAGATACGGGGTCGCTCGGACTCGGGGCAGTGATCGCCACTATGGCGGTTGTGACCAAGACCGAACTGCTGGCCCCGCTGCTCGGGGGCATCTACGTCGCCGAGGGCCTCTCGGTCATACTGCAGGTGGCATCGTTCAAGCTCACGGGCAAGCGGATCTTCCGCATGGCACCTCTGCACCACCACTTCGAGATGAAGGGTTGGAGCGAGACCAAAGTCATGGTCCGGTTCTGGATCGTGACGGGCGCGCTTGCCGGTGCGGGCTTCGCACTCTGGTTCGTGACGAGAGCGAGGTTCTAGCGTGCGGGATTGGACCGGACATCTCGTTGTTCTCGGCCTTGGCGCCTCAGGAGTTGCGGCGGCGGAATGGGGCTTGTCACGGGCAGCCGCTGGGGTACGCGTGACCGTGGTCGATTCGGCCGCTAACGAACAGGCCGAATCCCGTGCACGGGAGCTTCGTGAACGCGGCGCTGAAGTGCTCCTCGGAAGCGACCACGTGGACGGTGGCGATCTCATCGTCGCATCCCCGGGCATCCGTCCCTCGTCTGCGCTGATGACCAGCGCGCGAATGCTTGGCGTGCCACTGATCTCGGAGATCGAGCTCGCATACCGGCTCTCGGAAGCGACATGGGTGGCGGTGACCGGGACGAACGGCAAGACCACGACAACAGCGCTCATCACGCATCTGCTTCGCGAGGCCGGCCTTGTTGCCGAGCCGGCGGGCAACATCGGCCCCGCCGCTTCCCGCGTCGCATGTGAGCTCGGCGATGCCGGAATCATCGTTGCCGAGGTGTCGAGCTTCCAGATGGTGTTGGCCGATACGTTCCATCCACGGGTGGCCGCGCTGCTGAACATCACACCCGATCACATCGACTACCACGGTTCGCTTCAGGCGTATGCGGCGGAGAAGGTGAAGGTCTTCGCACACCAGGTGCCCGGCGATACCGCGGTGATCGACATCGATGATCCCGGTTCGGAGCCGTACGCGGATCTGATCGAGACTCAGGGTGTGACCGTCCGGCGCGTGAGTCGCGTGCACACTCCCGCGGGCGGGGCCTACCTGCGGGGCGAAACGCTCGTGCTTGAGGAATATGGGGCCGAACACGGTCTCGTAGAGGTCGCCGAGCTCGGCATTCGGGGAGACCATAACGTGAGCAATGCGCTCGCGGCCGCCGTGTGCGCGCGTGCGGCCGGGGCGGACCTGCCATCGATTCGCGCGGGCCTCATGTCATTCCAGCCGATAGAGCACCGTCTGGAGCCTGCGGGGATCGTGGGTGGTGCGGAGTACTTCAACGATTCCAAGGCGACGAATCCCGACGCCGTGCTCAAGGCGCTCACCGCCTTCGGGGATCGATCACTGGTGCTGCTGCTGGGCGGCAGGAACAAGGGTGTGGACATGCGCCCGCTCGCTCGTGCAGTCGCAGGGAGAACGCACGATGTGGTGCTGTTCGGTGAGGCTGCCGGGGAGCTCAGCGAAGCGTTCGAGGGGTCGGGGGTCACGCCGGTTCTATCGGACGATCTCGCGGGCGCCGTCGATCACGCGTACCAGCTCGCACGGCCTGGCGCCGTGGTGCTGCTTTCGCCCGGCTGTACCTCATTCGATGAGTTCAGTGGCTATGAGGAGCGTGGCCGCCGATTCAAGGAGCTGGTGTCGAGGATGGGTGAAAGGCCATGAGTCGCCTGCGTGGACGCACCTTTAGCCCGGCGGGGTACTGGCTGCTCGGAGCCACGCTCGTTCTCGTGCTGGGCGGCATCCTCATGGTGTACTCGGCCTCATCAGTGGCCGACTACGTGCAGTTCGGCGATAGCGCATATCACCTCAAGAAGCAGGTGCTCTTTGCCCTTCTCGGAGGAATCGCGCTCTATGCTGCATCTCGGTGGGACTTTCGCATCCGCCGCTCCGGTTCCCGCATTCTGACTCCGCAGGTGGTTGCGTGGGGTGTGTGGGGTGTCTCGCTGGTGGGGCTGATCGTCGTCGAGCTGATGGGCGTTGGCAAGTGGGGAGCTACACGCTCGATCAACCTCGGATTCGGGTACGTCCAGCCATCGGAATACGCCAAACTGGGCTGCCTCCTGGTGGCGTCGGTGCTGACGGTCGAGTGGAGGAGGCGCCGTACCGAGACACGGACGTTCCTGTTGAAGCTCGCCGGTGCCGTCATCCCCGTGGTGATACTGATCCTTCTGCAGCCCGACATGGGGACGACCGTCTCTCTCCTGCTGGGAGTGGTGCTGGTTCTGTGGGTGGGAGGCATTCCCGCCAAGTGGCTGTTCTCGGCTGTTGGTGCGGTTGTTGGCGCTGCGATCCCGCTCATCATGTTTGCCGGGTACCGTATGGAGCGGGTCACGTCGTTTCTGAACCCGTGGGCCGATCCCACCGACAGCGGCTATCAGATCATCCAGTCACTGTACGCGTTCGGAAGCGGAGGAGTCTCGGGTATCGGGCTCGGGCTCTCGCGGCAGAAGTTCTTCTACCTGCCCGCAGCGCATACTGACTTCGTGTTCGCGGTGATCGGTGAGGAGCTGGGCCTGGTCGGCACACTGCTCGTGATCGCGGCATTCGGCGTGTTCGCGTATGCCGGAATGCGCGTGGCGTTTGAGTGCAGAGACCCGTTCGGCACGATGCTCGCAGGAGGTCTGACCGCATTGATCGTGTCTCAGGCCCTGATGAACATGGCGGCGGTGACAGGGCTCATGCCGATCACCGGCATACCGCTGCCGCTGATCAGCGCCGGCGGGTCGTCTCTCACGCTGACCCTGGCATCTATCGGCCTGGTTCTTGCGGTGTCACGGTATGGAGGGCAAGCACGGGTCCGGCTGGTCCGGAGCGGCAACGGCAGGGGGTCTCAGAGTGCGGGTACTGTTGAGCGGCGGCGGGACGGCGGGTCACATCTATCCCGCATTGACGGTGGCCGGGCATCTGCTCGCAGGGGGGCATGACGTCGCGTTCGTTGGCACGCCAGACGGCCTGGAGGCCCGTCTCGTCCCCGAGGCGGGCATCGGCTTCTTTGGCATACCGTCGAGCGGTTTCGACAGAGGTCGTCCGCTCACGTTGATCACCTCTTCCATACGTCTACTGGGTTCGGTCTTTCGCGCTCGTCGGCTCATCAAGTCGTGGCGTGCAGACGTGGTGTTCGGCTTCGGGGGCTACGTCTCGTTGCCGGTCGGCGTTGGCGCCATCACCCGGAGAGTGCCGCTTGTGCTGCACGAGCAGAACTCGGTTCCCGGTCTCGCCAACCGCGTGCTTTCACGGTGGGCTCGTGCGGTTGGCGTCACCTACGAGGCCTCGGTCGGGCACCTGGCGCATCCCGACCGTGCGGTGGTAACGGGAAACCCTGTGCGCGAGTCGGTCTTGCGCGCCGATCGAAGGCGTGGTCGGACAGAGCTGGGTCTCAGCCCCGACGCGACCGTGTTGCTGGTGTTCGGTGGAAGCAGAGGTGCGCGGCATCTCAACGACGCTCTTGCGGCCTTGGCCCCGCGTCTGGCGGGGATTCCCTCATTGCAGGTCGTACATGTGGCGGGTAGGATTGAGGCCGCTTCCGTGGCAGAGCGTGTTGCGTCAGATCTTGGCGACTCAGGTGGATGGTATCGTGTGGCGGACTACATCGACGAGATGGGGGACGCTATCGCTTCAGCTGACCTGGTCGTGGCCCGCGCGGGCGCGACCTCGATTGCCGAGATCACGGCGATCGGCCGGGCTTCCGTGCTCGTTCCGTATCCCTACGCCACGGATGACCACCAGACGCTCAATGCTCGCTCAGTGGCGGAAGCCGGCGGGGCGCTTGTCTTTGCTGATGCGGATGTCGAGAGTGACGCGTTCGCGGAAGCGGTGATGATGCTGCTGGAAGACCGTGTCCGACGCGAGGAGATGGCACGTGCGGCCGCAACGCTCGGGCGGCGTGATGCCGGCGATCGAGTGGCGGCACTGGCAACGGGCGTACAGGATCTTGGAGAGGAGGCGCGGTGATGTCTACCGCTTATGCGCACTTCATAGGCATCGGAGGGGCGGGTATGAGCGGGCTCGCCCGCGTCTTGCATGACCGCGGCAAGATCGTGACGGGGTCAGACCTCAAGATCTCGCGCTACGCGATGGCTCTTCAGGAACAGGGAGTGACCGTGCACCGGGGGCATGTAGCCGAGAACATCGGTGAACCTGAGGTGGTCGTCGTGTCATCGGCCATCCCTGAGAGCAATCCGGAACTGAAGGCGGCGCGGGAGCGGGGTATCCCGGTCTGGCCTCGCGCGAAGATGCTCGCTCACATTGCTGGCGATGATGCATGCGTGGCGGTTGCAGGGACGCACGGCAAGACCACGACGAGTTCGATGATGGCGACCGTGCTCAACGCTATCGGGCTTGACCCGACCTTCCTCATCGGAGGCGAGCTCAACGACATGGGCGCCAACGCCCGCTGCGGCACCGGTGCGTACTGCGTCGTCGAAGCTGACGAGAGTGACGGTTCGTTTCTATACCTCGACTCGAAGGTGAGCATCATCACGAACGTTGAGGCTGACCATCTGGATCACTACGGATCGTTCGAGGCGGTAGTGGACACATTCGGGGAGTTCATCGCTCGCACTGCCAGCGATGGTGCCGTGATCGTCTGTGCCGATGACGCCGGACTACTGTCGCTTGCACGGGCACGAGCATCGGCGCGCGTGGTGAGCTATGGTTTCGACCCGTCAGCTGATGTGCGGTGTGCCGATGCGGTGGCGCACGGCCTCGGCCACAGCTTCACCGTGACGCTGCCCGACGGAAGCCGTCTGGAAGCCACGATCACGGTGCCGGGTATCCACAACGTGGCAAACGCCACCGGCGTGCTCGCCGCTGTCTATGCGCTCGGAGAAGACGTGGAGGCCGCCGCAGCCTCCCTCAAGGCGTTCAGCGGAGTGCGGAGGCGCTTCGATCGGGTGGGGGAGGTGGCGGGCGTCACAGTGGTCGACGATTACGCACATCACCCGACCGAGGTGCGTGCAACGCTTGCGGCCGCCCGGAACGCCGGGTTCGAGCGCGTGTGGGTAGTGTTCCAGCCACACCGGTACAGTAGGACACAGGCGCTTGGACGTGACTTTGGAGGCGCGTTCGGCGATGCCGACAGGGTGGTCTTGATGGATGTCTACAGTGCTGGTGAAGCACCGATTCCCGGCGTGTCCGGGAAGACGGTCCTGACCTCGATGCTTCAGCAGTCACCGCGCACGCAAGTGGCCTATTTCCCACACCGGGATGATATAGAGGGATACCTGGCACGCAGGCTTCGCACAGGGGACCTGGTACTGACGATGGGCGCCGGTGATGTAACGACGCTCGGTCCGGGCATCGTGCGTGCTGTTGCCGCGTGGAATGGCACGGTGAGCTGATGCGGCTCGATACCCTCGAGCGCAAGTTGAGGTCGAGGCTCTCTGGAGAGGTGCTCCGTGAGGAGCCGATGGCACGCCATACGACGTATCGAATCGGCGGGCCTGCCGCACTCTACATCACATGCGATACCGTGGGCGACCTTGCGGAGGCGATCCGTCTCTGCGACGAGGAGGGTATTGAGCGTGTGACTCTCGGCAAAGGATCGAACCTCCTTGTGGCCGACGCGGGATACCCGGGGGCCATGATCGTCCTCGGCAAGGAGTTCAAGGCGCATCGCATACAGGGATCCGAGATCGAGGTGGGCGGCGCATGCATTCTCGCGTACGTTGTCCGGGACGCCTACTCGCGTGGTCTCGGCGGCATGGAGTTCGCTGTCGGCATCCCCGGCAGCGTCGGCGGTGCCATAGCGATGAACGCCGGGAGCGGTGAGGCCTGGATCGACTCGGTGGTGGGTTCCGTCACCGTGTACCTTCCGAGCGAGGGGCTGGTGCGTCTGCGTGCAGATGAGCTCGAGTGGGGGTACCGCGAGTGCGCTCTGCCCGCTGGAGCGGTGATGGTGGAAACGGTCATCCAGCTGCATGACGCAGACAAGGCAGCGATCCGCGCGGCCATGGATGCCAGTCTCGAGCGCCGGAAGCGGACGCAGCCGATGGGCATGCCAAGCGCGGGAAGCGTGTTTCGCAATCCCCCCGGAGATTCCGCAGGCAGGTTGATCGAGTCGGCAGGACTGAAGGGTGCTCGTCTCGGCGGTGCGCGGATCTCCGATGTGCACGCCAACTTCATTGTCAACGAAGGTGATGCGCGCGCCGCGGATGTGGTCGGCCTCGTGCGCAAAGCGCAAATGACTGTCAGGGACATGTATGGCATCGAACTCACACCAGAGATCAAGTTCCTCGGGACGTTCGAGGACGCGCACGCTGACGCACGTCGGTAACGGCACCAAGAGCCGCGTCTACTCGGCTCAGCCTGAAGTCGACGTGAAGCCACGTGGTGGTGTCGCGCGGTCCGATCGAGCGGCGGGTAGAGGCAGTCGTCCGGACGTGCCGCCTCGCCGCCGTGGCGCGCCGCGGGACACACGTCGGAAGCCCAGCCCACAGCAGATGGAGCGTGAGCGCCAGCGTGTCGAGCGCAGGAGGGCGATCGTGCTACGGGTCGCTCTTGCTGCTGCGGCCCTTGTACTGCTCTGGATCGCCTGGACTGCCGTTGCCAACTCAGAGCTGTTCGCCATCGAGCAGGTCACGGTTGAGGGCGCGAGGGAGCTCTCGGCTGAAGAGGTGATTGCAGTCGCGGCGATCGGTCCAGGGGAGACGCTACTCGGCATCGACGAGGATGAAGTCGTTGGACGGCTGGAGGGCCTCTCATGGATCGCGAGCGCTGATGTCATCCGCAAGTATCCGTCTACAGCTGTGCTGCGGATACAGGAGCGAGAGCGCTTCATCATGCTCGACCTTGGGTCGTCGTTCTGGGCGCTGGATCGCAACGGACTTGTCCTGGGGGAGTCCATGCCGGTCACGGCAACGCCGGTGCCGCTCGTGCGCGACGTGCCGGCCTTCGCGCCGGTAGCCGGTCAGGTTGTGCAGGCCGAAGAGGTCATGAACGCCATCGAGGTGC
>CAZOSR010000039.1:0-9127 GCA_964582445.1 uncultured Coriobacteriaceae bacterium
TAGCCGTTGCAGGGTATAGCTCACCCAGGCGGAAGTCACCCGTAGCATCGAAGTAAAAGGTGTACCCGAACTCGAATAGCAGCTTCTCCAGGACATCCCAGTACGTCCGGCCCTCAGTCTCCACGATGACGAAGTAGTCGATCGTTTTGTTGATGACCTCGGTGATGTTCCATTCACCCGACGTGAAGCCAGCCAGTGTGAGCAGTGCGTGCACGATGCTGGTTGCTGTTGCAGACGGCGTGCACACCTCGTAGTCCGCCCACGCGAATGTGCTCTTGATCTTGCGCCGCAGCAGCTCGCCGCGGTCCACACACTTTACGCTCACTGGACGTAGTCGGGTCCCGAGCCCGACCTCGAACTGGTTCTGCACGATGCCGCTGAAGTAACCCGACCCGTCCTTGGTCACAGTAACCAAGATGTCTTTCGTCGCCGTGGACAAGAACAGATTCGCGATGGTCGTGTTGTTGTGGATGGAGAAAGTCAGCTGACTCGACGCAGGCGACAGCTCGTTGGCCCACACGAGCGACCGGCGGAATGTGTTCTTCAGCACATATGCCGTGATGTCACGCGCGCCGTATCCGTCCTGGAAGTCGAGAGTCACCACCCAGGCCATACTACACCAGCCCCAGCGCTTCCACGCGCCTGATCTCGCGAGCCATCAGCACAGCAAGCTCCTGGAACCCGCCGGACTCACCAACGATCACGTCTGTGTTGACCGTGATCAGCGACGCACCACTCTCCACGACGATCTGGCGAGCCTGCGTGTAGGTGGCGCCTTGCCCGTTCACCCCGGCCCCACCACCCATACCACCAGTCTCTCCGATGTAGTCCTTGCCACTGACCGTGACCGCGTCCCAGTCGATCTCTGCAGTGAACGCCTTCCACGCGCGCGACCACATGTCGCGGAACGACTCCGGCTTGGCCACGCCGCTCGACAACTGAGTGCCGAGCAAGCCATCTATCCAAGCGAGGAACCGGTCGACTCCGTAGGTGATCCACTTCAGCGTCCAGCCGATCACCTCAGCCACGAGCCCTATCGGCCGCGCGAGCAGGAGGAGCACCTTGGCGAGCAGCTCGAACACCGGCATCAGTGCGTCGATAGTGGGCTTGAGCTGCTGCCCGATTGTCTGGCCAAGGATCACGAGCGAACCGATGAGCGGCACGAGGACGTCATTCATCGCCGGCCCGATGATGTCGAAGATCCCGGACAGGACCGGCTTGAGTAGCTCAAACAGCACGCCCATGGAGCCGCCAGAGATCGACGCCGCAATCAGTGTGCCAGCAAAGCCAGACAGGCCCTCGATCGCCCCAGCAAGCTCCTGGCTGAAGTCCTGTATGCCGCTACCGCCCATGCCCACCCCGGCGCCAGAGTAGAAGGACCGATCGGTGGACACACTGTTGAAGGAGTCGTTGACGCTACGCGTCATGGAGCCGACCCGATCCTCGACTGTGTCACACATGCGGTTGAACCAGTCGATAGCACCACGCACGATGTCCGGTATGATGGAGTGACCGAGTAGCTTGTCCCACAACCACCCGAACGCACCCTTGACATCGTTGACCCAGCTCTTCACTCGATCAAGTGCTCTGTTGAGACCGTTGGTGACCCAGTCCCACACAGCGGCCGCCATCCGAGAGATGAAGTCAGCTATGCTCGTAGCCAGATCAGCGAAGAACCGGCCGACGTTCTGAGCGAAGCGGCCGACTGCCGGCACTGCGACGTCTTCGAGCCAGTACGCTATGTTCTTTGCCAGCTCTGCTGCTTTTGGTGCCAACGCCGCAAACGCCGCTACAGCCGCTACAAACGGCGCACCGATGAGACCAGCAAGGCCCATGAGCTTCTCCAGCGCGCCCGCCCCCGCGAGCGAGCCCATGGAGGTAGCCAGCCCGTTGAACGCGTTGGACAGCCCACCTACCGCAGACACCATGGTCGGAGCGAACTGGGCCAGCTGACCCAGAAAGACGAGCCCAGGACCCGTGACAGCAGCGATAGCACCAAACGTGACCAGGAACTCCTGGGCCTTCGGGTTCAGGCCCTCCAGCCACTTGAGTATGCCCTCGATCTTGTCGAGCAGCGAAGCCAGCCGCGGTATGATGATCGCACCAAACTGCTCGCTGATGTCGCTCATCCTGTTCTGGAAGACCTGCAGCGGCCCTGCACCAGCCTTAGCCGCTGCCTCGGCAAAACCACTGAAACGGCCCTGGAGTGTCTCTGTGATGGACGCGAGCTTCTCTGCCGGCGTCATGCCCTCTTCAAGCTCGACGCCATAGCGCGCGAGTGCGTTGGTGCTCGTGCCTACCGCTTTGCCCACCAGCTCTGCTGCCGACTGCAGGTCCATCTCGACAGCCGTGGCAAAGTCCATCACGTGCGGCATGATCTCAGTCAGGCCCTTCGTGTCGAGCTGGGTCATCGCTTCGAGTATGCCCATTGCGGCGAGCGTAGCCTCGTCACCATAGAGCGTGACCTTCTGCATCGCACTTGCGAACGATGTCAGATCGGACACAGAGACGTTGGCTTCGTTGCCCACCGAGGAGATCGCCGCCTTGAGCGTAGCTACGGCCTTCGCCTGCTGATCGGCATTCTTGACAGCAAGCCCACCCATGATCATGAGCGGCGCCGTGATGCCAAGCGACCACTTCTTTCCGATCACCTCCATCTGCTCGCCGACAATGGCGACGTTCATGGCGACGGCTTTGGCCTTAGCCTCGAAGGACGCCAATCCACTCTTGGCACTGTCGAGACCGGGTTTAGTATCGTCTTGTGCGGACAATCGGTATCGTACGTCAACCACCGGTCAACCCCCGTGTGCCGTCCTTCGGCATGCACTCAACGAAGACCTCCTGCAGGAGGAGCCATATCGCCGCAGCCCTGCCCGTCTGGTCCATAGGACCTCCAGGCAGCGGTAGCTGATGGATCGCTGCAGACATCGGGTTCACGCTGAGCCTGAACGCCATGATCCAAGGCAGCCACCGTGCACTGACTTCCTGTATCTCAGGCGGTATGTTCCCGCCTTTGAAGTAGAAGAGCGCGACCTCTCTTAGCTCGTCGCGCTCCTCTTCGGCAAAGGGAGTGACTCCACCCAGACCGAGGTCACGTGACCAAACAGCGTCGCGCTTTGGCGCAGCATGGCGACGATGTCCTCAGGCTTGGCCAGACCACCCGCCTCGTCCTGAATGTTGTGGTCCACGATGCACTGGGCCATGACCCTGCAGGTCGTCTCCTGCTCAGTCACGGCTTCGCGCATCGCGAGCGCTTCATCGAACGTAGGCTCACGCAACTCGATCCACGCTGCGTCATCGGTAGCCTGCCCCAGGCGGAGACCGAGCAGTACCGTCTTCTTGAATACTGCCGCTCTCTTTGCATCCTTCAGCGTCACACATACCTCCTTTAGTACGCGTCTGCCGCTTTGTTCACGAGCAGCACGACGATAGGCTCGGTGCTGCTCTGTTCTGTGGCTCTCACCGAAAGCGTCTGCTTGATGCGCCCGCGGCTCGCCACTGCCGGGTGCGCACCGGTCACGTAGCACTTGTTCAGCGTGATCTGTAGCCGGTACTTGAGCGCGTCGGCCGCGACCTCCGTGCTCTCGAAGTTGAGCACCACCGTGACCGTCGAAGCCGCGAGGTAGGCGGAGGTCCTCGTCGCGTCCGTGGTGGACGAATACAGCACGTCGATGTCCGCCGTGATCTTGCGGTTCTGCGGCTCGATCTCCTGCATGGTGACCGACCCAGACATCGTGAAGAGGTCGTCCTCCAGATCGTTGTCGACCGTGAGCTTGACGCCCTCGACGTCGTCGTACTCCGAGCCGTTGATCGTGACGTTGCCGTCGACAAACTGGAAGGCCCGCAGCGTGGACGCGGTCAGCGACTCCAGCGCGTCGCTCTGCTCGGAGTGCCCGCGCATGCCGAGCGTCATGCGGAGGTAGTTTTTCACCTTCGCTTCGAGGGTCATCTGGTTGACCTTGCACGAGACATAGCCGAACACCGCGACCTTGCGGTCCACGACCACGGTCAGCTTGGGCAGCGAGCCCGACGTCCCGCCTGGGATCATGGAGAACACGTGCGAGTACACGCCAGAGGAGATGTGAGCCGGCGCTGCTTCGGCACCGAGCGCCGCCTTGAGCAGCATGCCCACAGTGTCCGGCCGCACGACCAGCGCGATGTCGCCCTCGACCTTCTTCCCGGAGAGGTCCATGCGCGAGATCGTCTTGCCACCCACGAGCGAGTCGTCCTCGATGTAATCCATGAGGTACTTCAGGCTCTCGCTCGTGAAGTCGACCTGCACGGTCGGCGCCACGCCTGTGCCCCAGGTCGTCTCTTTCCCTACCTGTAGCTTGGCATCCTGTCCGCTGATGATAGGCATATAGCCCTCCCTTACCGGTCCACGTCCTTTACGAACGTGGCACTGAAGATCGCTATCTTTTTGTACGTCCCGTCATCCACGACAGGCACATACTCGATCGCCGATCGCTCGCCCATACCGTCCACAGTGCTGCCACACGACACGTCAGCAGCAAACAGCTGCCGCAGAGCGTCGATGTACCGCAGCGCCGATATGAGTGCGTGGTCCTGGTTGGCCGCGTGCAGCACGATGGCAAAGTTGATCCTGATGCTGATCGTATCTTTGCCCATGCTAAGCACCTCGGCCTCGGCCGCCTCCGGATAGAGAATGCAAGCCGGAACCGTCTTGACGCTGTACAGATCACGCTCGCCCATCTCCACGAGCTTGAAGTCAGGCGTCATGATGCCGTCGTCCTTGGCGTCTTGGATCGCCTGGATGTAGATGCCGGCTCCGGCGATGACATAGTCGCGCACACCGCAGACGATGTCTTCGATCTCGCTACCCACGATCAGCCTCCGACTCCGCCAAAGCGGCAAACCGGCGCGCCACCTGCTCGCCTATCTTCTCCAGAGACCCAGACTCGACCAGCTCCCTCATGCTCGGCGAGATGTACGGCCGCGCCGGTATCTTGACCTGCTTCATGAAGACGTATTTGCCGGCCCTACTCTTGAACCGTAGGTACTTGGCCCTGACCGGCCGAATCACACCACCGAACTCGTGTATCGCAGCGTAGACGAGGTTCGTAGGACCCACCACGACAGTGAAGTCTCCTTCGTGCCACCAGTGCACGCCGCTCGACAGCCGGCCAGTGACAGAGTGCAGATGCCTCGTGTCGCCCTGTGGCGCGTTGAGGTACTTGTCTTGGCTGTTGGCTATGACCCACTCACCACCCCGCTCGATGGTCAGCATCACGGCTTCGCGCGACGTACGGCCGAGCACCTCAACGAGGACCTTTGCTTCTGTGTCGTCGTACGTCGCCCGGATCACCCGTTATACCTCCGGTACAGCTCGAACACCCGCTCAGCAAACGGCGTGAGCATGGTCGTCTCCAGGTTGACACCGCCCCCAGGCCCACCGCCGGCCGACGTCTTCCCGTCAAGCCCGTCGCGCTCCGTGGTCCAGAGCTTCGCTGCCACCTGCGACACCGCGCGCTTGAGATCGCCCGGTATGGCCGCACCGCTGTACCCGTAGCCCAGGTACCCGATGAAGCGGATCGACTGCGGTATGGCGTTCCAGGCCCCCGTGCTGAGGTGGACCTCTCCAGTCAGCAGGTTCACGACATAGTCGTCTGTGGAGACCAGGGTCGTAGCGTCCCACACCCGCGGAGAGTCGGTGCTCTCGTGGATCGACGTGATGGCGCCCACAGGCCAATTAGGTAGCTGCAGGACCGGCGTATCCGGCCCATCCAGGTAGAGCGTGGCCGACCTGGAGCGCAGCAGCCGATCGGTCATCGTGTTGGCCAGATGCGACGCTGCGTTGATCGCCTCTTCGAGCCGGTTGTCGTCCGCAGTCTCCTGCAGCTCAAGCCCGAGATAGCTCTTCAGCTCCGCGAGCGTGATCAGGTAGTTGACCGTATCAAGTACGCTTGCCATCGTGCTACCTCAGATACCGAATCCGGTCGCCTATGGGCGTGTTGTAGTTGCAGTCGGCGCACAACCCGGTGTACTCGTCGCAGTAGTGCTCGATGTTCTTCTTCTGCCGCAGCGGGTGCGCCATCAGCTCAGCCGGCGTGTTGGTCAGGATCGAACCCCAGCGGTTCTCACCCTTGAAGTCGTGTGCGCACATGATCACCGAGCCGTCAGGCCAGATGCAGAGCTGCGACAGGTAGTCGCACATAACGCGCTGCGTTTCCCTGTGTTGCGGCAGGGTTCTGTCCTCGGCGTGCTGGTTGTCGTACTTGTACGAGAGACGGACCCGCCCTGGGAAGTCCGCCCAGAGATCACCAAGCGCCTCCTCTGTACCTGCATTACCGTCGTACACCAAGCAGTGTATCTCGGCGCACGACAGCGCCTGCATGGCTGGATAGAGGCGCTTGATGTTCCCCACCACAAGATCGAAGTCGAGACCTGTGGTCGCCTCGTAGCTCTTCTTCGTCCCACCGTTGAACGAGATCACGAGATGGTCGAGCCCAGGCGGCAGGTCAGGCAGATGAGCGCCGTTCGTCTGCATGACCAGGAACTTCCGTTTGCCCGTGCGCATCACGTCGAACAGCAGAGCACGGTCCGGGTGCACACCCACGTCACCCGTGTTGTTCAGTATGATCTTGCTGACATCAGGACTCGCGTTGAGCCGGCGCCACACCTCGCGCCACACCTCATACGGCATGTCCTGCCCCTTGTACTGCCACACCGGACAGGTAGCGCAGGTCGCGTTACACCGCGTAGTCAGGCTCACCTTGCAGGTCACGCTGCCTCCCTGATCGCCCACTGATCAGCGTACCGAGCCATGATCTCCAGGAAGCTCGCCGCACTCGTGTCCCACGTGAACGAACGCCTCATACGCTCCGCCGCGCGGCGTCCGCGCGCCCGCGCGTCCTCGTAGCCGTAGTATATCTGCTCCATCTTGCGGAAGACGTCTTTCGGGTCAGGCGACGCCGCCCACGAACGATGAGAGATGTACCGCTCGCCGTTGGGCTTGAAGCCCACAGCCGCCACAGGCTTGAAGTCAAAGTGAACAGGATACCCGACGCTCCTGTCCATGAAGTCGACCGGTCCGCCCCACGGTGTGTAGATGCACGGCAGGCCAGTGGCCGCCGCCTCAGCCAGCGTGAGACCGAACCCCTCACCCATGGACGGCAGCATGAAAGCGTGCGCCATCTGGTACAGCTCGACCAGCGACTCCGGCCGCTTGCCCGGCTCACCGTCGCGCTTCACCGGCAGCCGGCGCGTATCGACTATGGCGTTCGGCCCAACACGCACGATGCGCTCAGCAGGCATCTCCTCCTCATGCACCATGCGCTGCAAGACCTCTCCGTTGTCCGACGCCCGGACCTCCACAGCCATCTTGGCCTTCTTCGCCTCTTCCTGCGTCGTCTTCATGACGAGCATCGACTTCGCACGTAGCTCCGGGTGATGGTGCATCCAGAGAGACCACGCACCCATCACGTACTCCGTGCCCTTGCGCGGGTTCGTCGCACCAGACCACAAGAACACGAAAGGCCGATCCTTGGGAAACGGCCGATCAATAGCCCTGAACACCAGCGGGTCCACACCCTCCCAGCAGACCTCGACCGGCAGCTTCGTGTACTGCCGGAATAGGAGCTGGTTCTGCTTGCACGGCACCACGACGAGGTCCGCCCTGTTGAGCGGCTCGACCCACGTCTCCGGTATCGTGGTGCTCTCATACATGGTGTATAGTACGTTCTTCTTCCCAGGCACCGGGCGAAACGCGTCGCACGTCGAGACGTGCACTGCGATGTCCGCATCAGGCGTTATCTCTGTCCCAGCCCGGCGGACCGCTTGCAGTAGCATCTTCTGGTGGACCGAGTACCCGAACCCGACGCCCACCGACTCCCACAGGCTTGCCCAGTGAAGCCGCACTACCTTCCTCCTTCGATTGGCCCAAGGGCCGGACTCGTCTCCAGCCCTTGAGCACTACTCGATCCCACCACATCGGGTTACGACGCAGCGGTTGCGATCCTGGCACCCGAAGCCGTGAGTGCCTGTGCGAACGCCCAGCGCGAGAAGAACCCGACCCGCGTCTGGTACTCCGCCATCTTGGTGTACGGGTCCACCGCGATCTTGAGAGTGCCGAGGCGCCTGCCGAGGATCACGTGCTGCTTGAGGTTGCCGAAGTAGATCATGCCCGTGGCCGCTGCGCTCGTGCTCGGCATGATCGTGTCGTTGCCCTCGCGAACCGGATACCCCCAGACACGACCGGGTCCGTCCTCGGAGATCACCTGGACGAACAGCGGCCGGTTCTGCGAATCCTTGAGACCGTACACGTACGTCCAGAGGTTCGTGTTGCCGATGTAGAACTTCGCCGCACCGCGCCGGCTCGGCTTCACCTTGGCAATGACCGCCCTGATGTTGGACTCCAGCAGCTCGCTGAAGTGCGTCGAGCCGGTGGAGAACACGACGGACATCGTCGCGCTCGTGCTCTTGAACACGCCGGACATCGGCGAGCCCGGACCGAGGAAGACCGTGGAGTCGATGTACTGGCCCATCGCCTCGGTGAACTGCTCCAGGAGGAGCGCCATGATCCCGCCCGGAAGCAGGCCGGCGTCTTCGAGAAGCTCGTTGGACACGATGGAGTACGCGTCGATCCTCTTCGCGGTCAGCGTGACGAGCCCAAAGGTCGGCTCGCTCTCGGTCGCTGCGCTCTCCTCCGCCGTGAGCGCCACGGACACGGAGGTCAGCTCGGTCGGAATGGTCGCGACGTCGGACTGCATGTCCACGATGCGGCAGTCCTGCAGCGCTATGGAGGTCTCTCGCGCGTAGGCCAGCAGCTCTGCGTGCTGCTCGGTCGGCGTGAGGTAGCCTCCCTCGGAGTCCGTGCCTTCCTGCATGGCCGCCTTGGTCGCGACCTGTCTGCGATCCCACAGGTCGGCCATGTAGCACAGGACCCGCTCGGTCACGTCCGGGTTGGCGACCATGCGCGCGCGGACCTTGGGGTTGAGGGCTTCGTACCCCATCAGGTTCCGCTTGATGTAGTCCAGCTCGCCCTTGATGCGGAAGCCCTTGTACAGGGCCGGCGCCTCATTGACGACATGGATCACGGACGGCTTCACAGTGGGCGGGTTCGCGGCCTTCGCCTCGGCCCGCTCCTCGGCCGCCGCCTTGTTCTCCG
>CAZOSR010000039.1:9137-12689 GCA_964582445.1 uncultured Coriobacteriaceae bacterium
CACCAGCTCGATCTGTCTCTCGATGCCCTTGATCGGGTCCATCTTCTATCTCCTTCCCGCTTGCTTTGCGATGGTCCGTAGCTCGAACAGCGACAGCCCCCCGCCAGACTCCACGCTCAGCGCTCCTGTCTGGTTCACGGGCAGCGCGTCCTTGCGCGTGCCATGCTTGATCTCTTCGAACAGGCCGCTCATCGCGACCACGTCCTCTTTCTTCATGCCGTGCAGGATCAGTGCCTCTGGATTCGCCGGTATGCCGACGACCGACACCTCCAGCAGGTCCGCCTTCAGGTACTCTCGCCCGTTCGTGCCCTCGATGTCCTTCCACTCGCGAGGCATGAACCCGATGGACAGCGTGTTGAGGAACCCCGTGTCCACGAGCCGCTTGACCTTCTGTGCGAACTCCAGATCAGAGAACACCCAGTCCAGCATCAGCGAGTCACCCTCGACGCCGGCACCCACACCCTTGCCAATCGGCAGTCGATCCTCACCTTGCCCGCCCATGACCCAGGCATGGTCATAGAAGATCACCGGGTTGCTCTTCAGCCACGCCTGGATGTTGTAGAACGCCGACATGCGCACGATGTCACCCTGCCGGTCGTACACCTCGCGGCTCGCCACGCCGTGGTAGACCTTCTGGTCCGCACTCTTCGTGATCGACCCCACGAGCTTTAGGTTCGGTGGGTTCTGTCTCGGCTCCATGTCTACTACTCCTTCAGGTCGAACGCCGCCACGAGCTTGCACCGGCAGTTTATCACATCCGCCGGATTGTTACAATCAGGGTCGTGTGGTCGCTTGAGCCCCGGCGCGTACTCCGCGTCAAACGGTACCACGCCGGCCGCCTCGTACTCCTGGTGCGAACAGCGCACCTTGTCGTCTCTGCTCGATATCCACCGCTTGTTCTCGACCTGCGCGATCTGCATCGCCTTGTCCCGGCCGTCCGAGTACGCCCCGTGCGTCTCCGTGCGCGAGATCGTCTTCGCGCGCGCCATGTTCATGCTCATGCCTGTGTGCATCTGGTCGAGGATATACCGCGCCGCGTCGTCTTCGCTCATACCCTCGTCCATCGTGTGTGCCAGCGCAGCACGGAGCATCTGCTTGATCAGGCGCACCGCCGTCTTGTTCAGCTCCTTTATCTTGTTCACCCTGCGCAGAACCGCAGCCGATGCTGCAGAGTCAGGCACGTTGAACGCTCGGTGTAGCTCGGCCGCCACCGATGCCACACCCTTCTTCCCAGCCTGGGAGATGGTCGGCTTCAGCGCTCCTTCGAGTCTCGCGTCAGAGAACGCCTCGTCTACCCAGGGCATGTCATCGGCCGGCGGAATCGGCGCCTTGGTCACAGCGTCTCTGACCGCCATCAGCGTGAACCGAGACCTCAGCCGGCGCTCACAGTCGGCGAAGTACGCCCTCACCTTGGCCGACGCCTTCGCCATCAGTGGTAGTATCTCCTGGTCGAGCGTGCCCCATTTCTTCGCGAGGATCGCCTCGGACGGGTCGAGGCTTTTCTTCTGCTCGTCCTTGTCCGGAACATCGTCCGGCTCCTCGTCAGGCAGCTGCTCCTCGTCCGGCCCTTCCTCAGGCGGAGGCTCCTCTTCCTGATGGTCGCGCCACTCAGCATCCTCGAAGCCTAGGTCGAGCCGCTCGTTCACCTCGTTTGCCGTAAACCCGATGGACACGAGCTTGACCGCGGCATCGACCTTCTCCAGGAGATCATACCTGATGGCATCGACCTTCGACCAGTCGAACCGGCACTCGACACCGAACCGCGCGAGGAAGTCACGGTTTAGCTCGTAGCAGATCATCTCCCCGAGCGGCATCAGCGTCTTCGTGATGAAGGACCGGTCCTGCGTGAAGGCCGTTGCCTTGTTCACGTCGCCATAGAGCGACAGCTCCGTCTTCGGCACACCCAGGGCCATGCACACCTGATCGACGCTCGTGCTGAGCATCTCAAGCAGCTGTATCTCTTTGTTGGACGGAGTCAGCGTCTTGGCCTTCATGCCACCGAGTATGAGGAACGAGTGGCTCTTGTCCACACCCTTCCTCTTCTCGTAGAGCTGCTGCTCCAGCTCCTTCGACTGCTTGACCGTGAGCCCCTTGTCCGACTCGATCACCACAGCCGGCGTGGCGTCGTTCTCGAAGAACATCCGCGCAAACCGCATCGCATTCCAGTTGAGCATGTTGGGCATATGGAGCGCAGACAGAGGCGCGAGCCCGCGCAGGTCGTCGTCTGGGTTCCAGTACCGACCATGGATCATCTCGTCCGCTTTGATCTGCACCTTATCCCGCTCGCCCTGCTTGTACTCCCAGCCCAACCATGCGCCCTGCCGCGTTTTCCACACCGAGATGCGCTTCGGCGAGAGAACGGACATCGCCAGCGGTACACCCTTCGCGTCTGTCTTCCGCTCCGGCCAGAGAAAGAACTCACCGTACATGTCCAGGCCAGCTATGATCGCCTGCCACAGCTCGTGACCGCTCATAGCCGGGTTCGGGTTCGTGAACAGGTCCACCAGCGGACCCTCTTCGATCGGCTCCTCCTTGCCCTGAAGCGACAACACGAACGGCACCCGCGCAAGGTTACGCACCTTCGCCTGAATGCAGGCATACACGACCGGCAGCTGCCGATATGCCGAGTTGAGCTTCTTCTCTTCAGCCATGCCAAAATAGTCAGACATGATCGCCGCGAGGCGCGGGTCGTCAGGGTTCATCGGTATGACCGACTTCAGCCCAGCCTTCCCGCGCCATGCACGAGCGACCACGCCACGGAGACCGTGTTCTGCCAGTATGCCCATTACGACACCCCCAGCAGGTCCTCGATAGTGAAGGTCACGGTCTCCTTGAGCGGCAGGTCCGCACCCTCAGTCGATGTATAGGTAGCCTCGATCAGCAGCACACGCACAGCGCCGTCTGCGTAGTCGAGGTCCTCGCCAGAAAGAACGATGTCGACGGACGTGCCCGGCGCCACCGACACAGCGGTACGCGAGTTGACCACATCACCATCGGCATCCATGAGCGTCCAGGTCACAGCAGACGGAGACACCGCAGCGCCGGCCGCGTCTTTGAACGCAGCCGTCACCACGAATGTACTCTTGTCTCTGGCCTTGGTCGATATGGTCGTAGGCATGGTAGCCTCCGATTAGGCTCCGTCGTCCGCACCCGTGAAGGTATAGGTCACGGACAGCGTGTCACCATCGTCCGCGCTCTTGTCTCCACCCGTGAATGCCACCGCGCAGAGCAGCGTGCCCGTGCTTCCGCTCTTCGTGCTGTTCGAAGCGAGGAACGCACCAGCGATCACCGAGCTGTTGGTGGAGATCGTGAACGCAGCCGGCGAAGCGGCGTTGCTCTCCGTCTGGTTCGACCTCGTCTCGACGTACTCCTGCCGCGTCGCCTCGTCGTACGCTGCGAACTCCGTCCACCCGGCGTGACTCGACATCGTGTCCGCCGCAGCGATGGTCGGCGAGTCGCTGATGAGACCCACATACCACGTCGCCACAGCCGACCCCGACGAGAATACCACGTCGAGTATGTGCTGCAGGCCCGCGTTCGTGACGAGGTTGT
>CAZOSR010000040.1:0-12419 GCA_964582445.1 uncultured Coriobacteriaceae bacterium
TCTCGTCGTCGAGGGCTTCGCCTGGCTCATCAAGGTCGAATGCGCTCTGGCCGGTCGCAGGTGTGCGATCTCCCCATGAATCGTCAAGATCAAGGGGGCCCGACAACCCCGAGGCCGATACCCCGCCACGGTACGCAGTCGTGGTGGGCGGTTCCGTCCCCCCGAGCGGTTCATCGAGCGCTGTCGGCGCACGACGTGAACCCTCGACAGATGGCCACCCGCCCTCGTCATCCAGCTCGTCAAGCTCATCGAGCTCATTCAGCGACATCAACAGCTGACCGTCATCGGCCGCGACTCCCACCGGGCGATACTCCAGAATGACGTCCTCATCGAGCTCGCCCGCCTCGGCGACCGCTTCGGCGCCGCGTCGGATCGGCACGCGCCTCTGACCACCCTCGGGCTCGGGCACCGTCGCTTCCATGACCGCAAGCATCGCAGCCACACCCGATGCGTTGTCGTTCGCTCCGTCGGTCGCCTGGCCGAGGATGACGCGCTGGAGTCCCGACACCACCGGGAGCAGCATCACTGCGGCGCCCGCTATGGCGACGTAACCGCTCCAGGGTTTCCACTCCGACGCGAACGGCAGCGCTGTGAACGCAAGCCACACCGCAACACCGACCGGTACCCACTTGGTGACCGCGACGACAAGTCCGAGGTTGCGCACGAAACCGGGACTCGTCAGGAAGGATGGGCTGGCAGTGTCGTAGTGAGCGAGGACCACCACTCGCTTGAGACGCTCGTTTCGGCGAACGCGTGGAACGTGCCGCGCGATGATGTTCTGGCTCGGTCCGCGGCCAAAGAGCCGACCGATGCTGAATCGCATGCCGAGTTCGAGCCAGACGAGGACGGCGGCGATCACGGCGAGCGCGAGCGCTGGAAGGCTCCACCAGACAGACAGTACCGCGGCGCCGATGAGCAGCACACCATGCACGATCCCCGCCCATGCATCGGTGCGCGGACACTCGAACTCCTGCCGCTCCACGTCAAGACCCCGGGATGCGAACACCGCTTCGATGTACTCCGCAGCCTCAGCCTCGGCGTCGGTGGTAGCCGGACGCGGCCCGATGACGTCGGCGAGCTGGTTGACGTGTTCCATCACCTGCGACATGGCTGCTCCAAGCACTCGGTCGATGTGCTGGCCGAACGGCCGCGCTGCAGCAATCATACCGTAGCCGGGCTAGCGCCAGACGTACAACGCACGCCTCCGTTCCGGTCACTGCTCCATATCGGGCATGCCGTCGCGATGGCAGTCGAAGCACTGGCTCATCCGATACGCAGCGTGCGCCTCTACGACCGCCGGTTCGTCGCTGTGGCAGACGCACCCCGGGATCTGAACGGCCAGTGGGTCGGAGGCGTCGGCTGTTGCGGAAGTCGTGTCACCCGCCTGTGAGGCGGCGGCTCCCGCAGGCGCCGTTTGTGACAGCGTCTGCGGGGTCACCGGCTTGCCAAACGCGAACATCGCAACTACCAGGACCGCTGCCGCGAGCAGGAATGCGCCTACGATCGTCCCTGTGCGCTTCAGCGCGTCGCTCATGCCTACGCCGCGCTCTCGCCGAGGATTGCCTGAAGATCAGCCGTCGCCGACTCACCGATCGGCTTGATGGCGAAGTTGTCAACGAGCACCTGGAGTACTGCGGGTGTGATGAACGCCGGGAGTGTCGGACCAAGCCGGATGTCGGTGATGCCCAGGTGGAGCAACGTAAGCAGGATGGCCACCGCCTTCTGCTCATACCAGGACAGGATCATCGAGAGCGGCAGGTCGTTCACGCCAACCTCGAAGGCGTCCGCAAGTGCGACCGCGATCTTGATGGCCGAGTAGGCGTCGTTGCACTGACCAACGTCGAGCAGGCGCGGAATGCCGCCGATCTCGCCGAGCTGATGGTCGAAGAAGCGGAACTTCCCGCATGCGAGCGTGAGGACCACCGTATCGGCAGGCGCCTGGTCCACGAAGTCGGTGTAGTAACTGCGGCCCGGCTTCGCGCCGTCGCACCCGCCCACCAGGAAGAAGTGGCGGATGTCGCCGCTCTTCACCGCCTCGATGACCGTCGGCGCCACCGACAGCACAGCATTGCGGCCGAAGCCCACCATCACGGAGCCGGCGTCGGCCTCGTCGGTGAACCCGGGAAGCTCGAGCGCGCGATCGATCACAGCCTTGAAGTCGCCGTTAGCGACGTGCGCCGCCTTCGGATGCGCCACTCGGCCGGTGGTGAAGATGTTGTCCGCATACGTGTCTCGCGGATTCTGGATGCAGTTCGTGGTCATCAGGATGGCGCCCGGGAACTCATCGAACTCCTTGCGCTGGTTCTGCCACGCAGTCCCGTAGTGACCGTAGAAGTGCTCGTGCTTCTTGAGCTCCGGGTAACCATGCGCCGGCAGCATCTCACCGTGCGTGTAGATGTCGACGCCGAGACCCTCGGTCTGCTCCAGCAGCTCCTTGAGGTCCTTGAGGTCGTGGCCGGAGACGAGGATCGCCTTGTTGGGCCGATGGCCGAGGGGCACCTCGGTGGGAACCGGGTGTCCGTACGCCCCGGTGTTCGCGGCATCGAGAAGCTCCATCACGCGCAGGTTGACCTCCCCGGTCTTGAGCGCGAGCGCCACCCAGCCGTTCAGATCGATGCTCTTGTCGGAAAGCGCGGCCAGCAGCTCGTGCTCGAACGCATAGATCGCGGGATCGGTGTGGCCGAGCACGCGCGCGTGGTCAGCGTATGCCGCGATGCCCTTGAGGCCGTAGACGGCGGTCTGCTGCAACGCCTGGACGTTCTCGTCGCGGTCGTGGTCGGAGAAGATGCCCACGGCCTCGCCCTGTGCGATGAGCTCCTCGAGTGTTGCGGCCGGCTCGAACACCACAGCGGGATCGTGGGCCGGCACATCGCCGTCCGCTGCTTCGACCTTCGCGCGAAGCGCGCTCTTGACCTCTGCGCCACGGCTGATCAGGCCCGCGAGATGCCCGGCGTCGAAGTCCACGTTGGTGACGGTGGTGAAGAGCCCGCCAGTGACATACTCATCGGCCACATCATCGGTCACGCCGATCTTGGCGCCAGCGACCGCGATAGCTGCAATGCCCTTGAGCTGATGCAGCAAGAGATCCTGCAGCGCCGCCACTTCGGGCGTCTTGCCGCACACACCCACAGTGGTGCAACCCACACCCTTGTTCGCCTGTTCGCACTGGTTGCAGAACACGTGCCTCACTCCCTTTCATCGACGCGCCAGACCCCACAGGTCCGCCGCGAGTTCCGCAGGCGGGGGAGGCGCCGAGAACGCCGTGGCGTTCGAGGTGCCGAGGGCCCCCGCCGAGGACTGTCTGAGCGCCGGACCTGTGGGGTCTGGCGCCGGTGCGTCTAGCCGTGGATGAGCGCCGGCAGGCAGCGCGTGCAGACCCACTCGCTCCGGCCCTGCTGCCGCACGGGAAGCAACGGCGCGTGATCCTCGTCGACCCCGCACTTGAAGCAGACCTGCGGGATGTAGGTCTTCTGCTTCTCGGCGATGATGGGCTCCGCCGCCTCGTGATCGAACGGCACGGCCTCGCGGGTCTCCAGGGTCAGCGCGCCTGTGGGACACACGCCGAGACAGAATCCCGCGCCATCGCACAGCTCCTCACGAATGACCTTCGCCTTGCCGTCTACCATCACGATGGCGCCTTCCGCACACGGGCTCACGCAGAGCCCGCATCCGGTGCAGAGATCCTCGTCGATCCTCACGATCTGCCTGGTTACTGTCGTTACCACTTCGGTTCCTTTCGTGTAGCGCCGCTATCGCGCGGCGTCGTCCGCGCTCTCGGCCGCGCGCTCCTGTTGCCCGGCGCGCTGTGCGGTCTTCCGCTTCCATTTCCTTGCTTCGAGCGCGTGCTTGATGCCCGGTATCGCGTAGCCGTGCCACATCGAACGCGGACCGGCATAGCGCATCATTCGACGCTGCCATTCCGACTCGTCGGGCTTGTAGCACTGGGTGTCGCAGTGCGCGCAGAACGGCTTCGGGTCCCGCGGACAGTAGGCGCGACGCTTCTCGGCATAGCGGATATGCTCGGCACACTCCTCGCAGAGCTTCGGGATCCGGCGCCCGTACACGCCAAGCTGGCGTGCCTCGCTCTCGATCGGTGTCCGCCGACGGTCCCGGTGGTTCCCGGCGCAGTAGATGGCAGCCAATCCCGCTACGACGCGTGTATCTGCCTGCACCTTCTTGTCCTGCATACGCTCGGCGAACCTGCTTGACATGCTGTCGCTCCAGTCCCTGGTCGTGCGGTTCCAGGGAGAAACGTACCCACCCCGGGGACATCAGTCCTTGACTCGGGTCAATTCTGCGGGGAACGTTGGACCGTCGATGAGGAGGACTGATGTCTGTAGGACGCACGGAGGCTGCCTGGGCCGCGCTAAGAGCGTGCCGCCTGTGGCATACGGCAAGCGACGAGGCGATCGACCGGCTTGCAGAGACGGCGTCGGTCGAGTCGCGTGCGCGCGGCACAGCCCTGGCTACCGAGGGTGATGCGGCCGACAGGTTCGGCGTGGTCGTAAGCGGGCGCGCTCGCGTGTTCCACTTGCAGGCTGACGGCCGTTCGATCACGTACGAAACCGTCGACAGCGGTGGCGCGCTCGCCGCCGTGGCAGCGCTTGCCGGCGGACGCTACCCTGCCCACATCGATGCAGCCACCCCGATCACTGTCGTGTGGCTTCCCCGGGAAGCGCTGTTCGAGCTCATGGAGGCCGAGCCCGCAGTCAGCCACGCCGTCATCGCCGACCTTGCAGGCCGAGTGGTGAACCTGACATCGGTGGTCCAAACGCTCGCCCTCGACGTACCGGGGCGCCTCGCACGCTACCTGTTCCAGCGCTCGCTCTCCGCAGGTGAGGCGACGCCCGAGGGGCTTCGCGTGTCGCTCGGGATGTCGAAGACCGATCTTGCAGCTTCGCTGGGAACCGTCCCCGAGACGCTGTCGCGTGCGCTCGCACGGCTCCGCGATGATCGCATCCTGGAAGTGCGGGGTGGCGACGTCCTCGTCTTCGAGGTGGGCGCGCTCGCACGGCTGGGGTCCGGCTACGAGGAGTGAGCGTTTCCGGCGGTGATCCTATCCGCCCTGCGCCGCGGCATCCCGGATCTCCTCAACTCGATCCCCAGCAGCACGCGCGTCTTCCCGGGCAGCAAAGTAGCGGCTGACTGGGTCGGCCGTCACGGCCCCGTACGCATCGGCAATCGGGTCACGCATCGACTCCGGCAGGGCTTTGGCCATGGCGACGACCTCGGTATCCCGGGTGTTGTATGCCGTCAGGCGTGTGTTGGATTCCTCGATCTTACCCGCCAGCCAGAGTTGGTCGATCTCCTTGGAAATGCCGATCAGCCCGATCTTCGCGTCGATGTACGCGATGAAGTCGGCGTAATCCGCCTCAGGGAACTCCGCCGTTGCGCTCGTGAGGAGCGAGCGTGCCGATGCCAGCTGCTCCTCGGCTTTGACCGATGCCGCGCTTGAGGCCCTGACCCCGGCCTCGGTGTGTTTGTTGAACTCTGTGGCAGCGTCTGCCGAAAGCGTCTCGCCGGCCTTGATCGCCTCAAGCGCCTGGTCGACCAGTGCGATCGCGCGTGCTGCCTTGATGTCGGCCTCGAGAATCGCGGGTGCCTCTTCCATCATGGCCGCGCGTGCATTCGCGCTGTCGAGCAGCGCCTCCGCCAGAGGAATGTCGTCTTCCGGAAGCTCGGGGATGGCCGCCTCGATCATCGCTGACGCGTCTGCAAGTTCCGTAGCCACCGCGCTTGCGAGCACGAGCGCGTCGGCAGAGCTGGTGGCGACCTCGGAGGAAACGTCGGCCTGCACGGCTTGGTCCACAACAAGGAGGTCTTCCTCGGCCGCTTCAAGCAGCCGCGCAGCCGATTCGACATCCTCACGCGCATCACCGATCCGCTCGTTGGCGGTCACCCAGCGGAAGCCGTACGCCACAAGCGCCGCGAATGCCACCACTACCGCAACAGCGATGAGGATGCGGGTGAGGGTTCTGCCTCGCTGCGGCGCAGCGCCTCGGCTTTGCGCCCTGCTGGCCCCGGCGTCAGCGATCGCCGGCTCCTGCTGCTCTTGCGTCTGCTGGTCTGACGTGTCGATGATGTCACCTGGTGCGTCCATGGGAATCCACCTCCCGCACTGTTGTAACCCCCGGGAGACTTCCCGGCAACCGCGAACAGGCTGGCACGACCGTTGCTAGCGAGTTGTCGGGCCTGTGCGACCCGCCTACTCCTCCCCCCTCAGGGGCGGGATACGCCGCCCGAACTAGCGAGGTGCCCCTCCCCCCGGGCGCCTCGCTTCATTCTTGCCTGGAGTCCTCGGCCGCATGTCCGTCCGTCTTCACTCGGGTAGAATCTACGTATGGATCGCAGGGGGAAGGAGGCGGGGTGTCCGACGCGGTCGAACGTATGGTGAATCTGGCTCTCTATCTCGCCTCGAGCCGGTCTCCGCGGAGCGCTGAGGAGTGCCGCACGGCCGGACTCGGCTATCCCGACGACCAGGACGATGCCGCGTTCATCCGCATGTTCGAGCGGGACAAGGATGCCCTCCGGGCCGCAGGGCTCGTGATCGATGTCGTCGATGATGGCGATGCTGACTCCTATCGCATCGATGCCGACGCTACCTACGCACGCCCTCTGAACCTTTCGCAGTCCGAACGCGCCGCGCTCCGGGCGGTTGCCGCTGCGTTCGTCGATGATCCTGGCTTCCCGTTCGGAGAAGGCCTGCGCTCCGCAACGGCCAAGCTCGGCACCTCAGGCGATGGTGGCCCGATCGCCACGGCCGAGCTTGGACGCGCAGTCCCCGAAGGCCAGGGAGACCAGGCCCGGGCACTTGCTGAGGCCGTGCAGGCACGGAAGACCGTGACGTTCACGTATACCAACGCGGCCGGCGCGTCGGGCGATCGGTCAGTCGATCCGTACGGCGTCTTCTTCCGGGACGGGTCCTGGTATCTCGTCGGTCGGGACAGGGGCCTCGACGAGATTCGGACGTTCTCCATCACCCGCATGGAGGAGATCGACATCAACCCGGCACGGCCACGGACGCCGGACTTCGAGAGGCCGGCCGACTTCGACATCCGCGGGGCCGAACGGCTCCCGTTCCAGTATGGCCGCGCTCCCTTCGCCGCCCGTATCAGGTTCTTGCCTGAGACCGCCTGGCGCATCGATCGACTCGCACGCGGACACGGTTCATCACAGACGCTGCCCGATGGATCCGCCGTCTGGACGGTGGAGGCTTCCGATGCGCGACGGCTCGCCTCCTGGATCATCGACGAGGGCCCGGGGCTCTATGCGGTCGAGCCCGAGGCGGTTGTCGAAGAGATCGTATCCGGGCTGAGGAAGGTGGCCGAAGCCCATGGCTAGACGCCCAGACACTGCCACACGGGCCGGTCGCTTGCTCGCGCTTCTGCCGATGCTCCACAAGGGCGAGACCGTCTCACTCACCGAACTCGCCTCCGCGGTCGGCTGCGGACCCGCCGAGGTGGCCGCCGATCTTTCCACGTTGACGATGTGCGGCGTTCCGCCGTTCACCCCCTACGACATGCTCGACCTCGTGATCGACGGAGATACCGTCACTGTCTACGCGGAGGCACCGGGCATCGATCGGCCGCTTCGTCTCACACTGTCAGAGGCCAGGGCGCTGGGTGCCGCGCTCGATGCGGCAGGCTACGACACAGACGCCCCGCTCAGGAAGAAGCTCCGGGCAAACGCGTCGGCATCCGTGGCTCTTGACGAACTCGAGCACACAGTGCAGGCAAGTGCCGGACCGGGAGGGTTGGCCGAGACCTACGCCATCCTTGCCGAAGCCGCGGAGGCGCATGAGAAGGTGCACATCCACTACTTCACGGGCTCCACAGGCAACGTTTCGGCACGCACAGTGCAGCCGTGGGCCCTCGTCAACCGGCTCGGCGTCTGGTATCTGGTCGCGCTGTGTGAGGCGGTGCATGAGGAGCGTGTCTTCCGCCTCGACCGGATCTTTGACGCACGGCCGCTCGGCCAGGCATTCGAGCCTCCTTCACTGGTCCCGTTCGGGGTCACACCGGCCGCTGACGGCCTGCCAGTCGCAACCGTGCGATTCGGAGCCGGAATCACACCCCCGGATGAGGAGGCGTGGCCCGGTGCGGCGCGTACACACGCTCCTGATGGCACGACGCTCGTGTCTGTGCCGTATCAGACCGAGTCCTGGATCGCCCGCCGGGTGATGGCATACCTGGGAGACGCCGAGGTCATCGATCCTCCGGAACTGAGAGCCGCAGTGCGACAGGCAGCGCTCGGCGCGCTCGACTCCGTCATGTAGTCAGCCCGGGCCCTCAGTGCTCGTCCGGCCCGAAGCGCTCCGCCATGACGGCGCCGAGGTCGGACGCCGGCAGCCGCTCGACATCGCGCACCGGCAGCGCATCAAGGAAGCGACGCGCATACTGTCTGGTGCCGCTGAGCCGCGCGTCCGCGAGCACGAGGCACCCCCGGTCGGTGGAGGACCGAATGAGACGCCCCGCCGCTTGCTTGAGCTCGAGAACGGCTTCAGGCAGGTAGTAGTGTTCCCACCATGCAGCGTCGCGCTCTTTCCGCTCCTCCAGGACCGGATCATTGATGGGGCCGAATGGCAGACGGGGTACCACCACGCAGCGGAGCGTTTCGCCCTTGGCATCGAAGCCCTCCCAGAAGGACTTCGTGGCAAAGAGCGAGACCCGCTCGTCGGCAATGAACTCCTCGGCCACGCGCTTGCGGGAGATGCCGCGCTCCTGCATGAGCAGCCTAAGCCCATCACGTGCCAGCTGAGTGGCAAGCCGGCGATAGAGCTCCTCCATGTCGCGGCGGTTGGTGAACAGCGTCAACACCGATCCGCCCATAGCGCGATGCACGTCGAGCAACAGGTCGCCCAGCGATGCGATGTACGCCGCATAACCGCGGTCTGCGGGTCTGCACGGCTCTGGCAGACCCGTTGGCACGAAGACGGCCATCTGCCGTTCGAAGTCGTAGCTGCTGTCCAGGCGAAGCGTGCGGAACCCGCCGCTCTCGAGCCGGTCGAGACCGACCGCACGCTCGAAATGGGAGAAGTCGGACCCCGCCGCGATGGTCGCCGACGTGTAGACGACCGAGTACAGCCGCGGATAGAACTGCTCGGCGAGCGCTGAGCCTACGTCGAGAAGCATCGCATCGAGACGGGCCGAGGAGACCTGGCGGCGGCGATCGACGGTGGCCGAGTACACGTAGCTGTCATCGGTGCCATCGAGTACCGTGACGAGACCGTAGTGCTGCTCCGCGATTCCCGAAAGCCGGCCCGACAGGTCCGCGCGGTTCTCACTGAGCTCCTCGCCGCCGGGCTCAAGCGCAGTCATGACCGCCTTGCCGAGCTCGATGATCCGCTCGAGGCGTTTGTTGAGCGAGCGGCCCACTCCTGCGGCCGTGCTCCAGGTCCCACTGTCGCGGAGCGTGCCCGTGAGCCGGAGCTCTGAAGTCTCATACTGCCCACTGTGCTGCGCGCCGAGATCGGTGACGAAATCGAAGAACGAGTCTGCGATGACGGCCGCTTCCGCAACCGCCTCCTTGAGTTCGTCGAGAGCCGTCATCGCCGCAAGCCGGTCCTCGATGGCCCCAAGCGCGACCTTCGCCCGGATCGCATCAAGCAGACCTCCGCGTCCCGCGGTGTGGAGACCACCGAGTAGCGCACGAAGCTCCACGTGGCCGGAACCGACGGACAGCTGGTCCCGCGCCTCGGCCTCGGCGGCGTGTGCTTCGTCCACCACCCAATGCCGGATCGGTGGCAAGATGCCCCCATCGGCCATGAGGTCCCTGAAGAGCAGCGCGTGGTTGGTGACCACGATGTTCGCTGACGCGGCCCGCCGGCGTACACCGTGGAGGTAGCACTGGTTTGGGTAGTAGCGGCAGCGCTTCTTGGTGCAGTCGGCAAACGAGGCCTGCGCGTCCTGGCGAAGACGTGGAGGCCAGTGCAGGTTGATGCCATCACGATCGCCCCAGGTGGTCTGAGCGATCCAGCTCACGAGCATGCCGAGCGCGGCAGCTGCCTCCTGATCGGGCGGAGCGTCAAGAAGGCGTTGGACCTTGCGCAGACACAGATAGTGTTCGTATCCCTTGAGCGCAGTGAAACGCAGGCCGCCCTCGAGCACGTCATCCAGCCTCGGCAGCTCGCGATGCATGAGCTGGTCCATCAACGTGTTCGTCTTGGTGGCCACGCCCACGGCGATTCCGTTGGCAAGCGCGAAGCGGGCAGCTGGCACGAGGTACGCGACCGACTTGCCAACACCGGTACCGGCCTCGATGGCGACTGAACGGCTCGA
The DNA here is from genome assembly GCA_964582445.1 of uncultured Coriobacteriaceae bacterium. Taxonomy (GTDB): domain Bacteria; phylum Actinomycetota; class Coriobacteriia; order Anaerosomatales; family Anaerosomataceae; genus Anaerosoma. The sequence goes on from CAZOSR010000040.1 coordinate 10,278, forward strand.
CCCGAACGCCTCGAGCACTGCCTCAGCCATGGCGACCTGCTCGCCGCGCGCCTCATAGGTCTCATACATGCGGTCGACCAGGCCCCCGGGCTCGAACTCCGCGAGGACGGCTGCCGCATCGGGCCGGGTGATGGCGACGTCGCAGGCATCCGCGAGAGGTTCGGCGCGCTCAGCGCGCAGCCGTTCAGTGCGCAGGCGACGGAGGTCGAACGGCGGAGCCTTAACGCCCGCGGCCAGGTGCGAGAAGAGCGGCGCAGCACCCCAGCCGGGCACTGACGTGCCGAGACGGGCCAGCTCGTGGAGCACGGCCGGTGGAAGATCCGCAAGTGCCGTAACGGCGATCCTCCAGATGCAGAAGAGGGTCCCGGCGTCATCTTCGGCACGATGCCCGCGCCCCGGGTCAAGGGAGAACGCGCGCGCAAGGTCTGCGAGACGGTGCGATCTGAGGCGTGGAAGCGCGATACGTACCACCTCGAGCGAATCGATCCACTGTCCCGAAGGCCGTGACGTCACCGCCGGGCTTCTCTCGAGAAACGCCCGGTCGAACGGTGCGTTGTGCGCGATCACGGGCCGCGAACCCACGATTCGCGCGAGATCCGCGCTCGCGCTCGCAACCGATGGTGCGTCGGCCACCATGTCGTCATCGATTCCCGTGAGTTGCGTCGTCTCGAACGGAATCGGGCGCGAGGGATGTACGAGCGTTGACCACCGTCTGATCTCCTCTGGACCCCGTGCGATCACAACGGCCATCTCGATGATCTCGTCACGCCCCGGATCGAAACCCGTGGTCTCCAGGTCGACGAAGGCGACTTCATCCTCGAAACCGAAAGCCGCCTCACGCGCCTTCTCCGGAAGGGCTGCGTATGCCGCGACCACGTCGGAATCGGTCCCGGGCTGCAGGAACGGGATGAGGTGTTCGTATGCCATGCCCGGAAGCGTAGCACGCGATCCTGACGCAGAGGGCTCTGCGCGATAGCGGAATGCGAAGCGGCGCCCCGTAGGGCGCCGCTGTGTCCTGCGTGGTAGTGCGGTTGGGGTGCTAGCCGCCCATACCGGGCAGCGTGCGGGTCTTCACGAGCCAGCCCTCGCCATCCTTCACGAACGTCCAGAGGTACTGGAAGGAACCGCCCGGCATCACTGCTGTGGCCGTCACCTGTGCCTCTTCCCCTTCTTCCACCGCTGAATCGATGGTGTACTCCGTCATGCCATACCCGGTGAGCTGCTCGCCGAACGCCTCGACGCTCCCGTAGCTCTCCTGCTTGCTGGTCGGGAGCATGGCGTACGCCGTTGCATAGTCGCCGGCGAGAACGGCATCGAAGTAGGCCGTCACGTGCTGCTCGGGCGTCGAACCCGCAGCAACCTCGGTGGCCGTCGCGGGATCGAACTCCGCCTCAGTGGTGGTACTGGGCATCCCGGTCATCCCCGAAGAAGCGGCGGTGTCGGCCGGAGCCGGACTGGTCGCGGCAGGAGTATCTGCAGCATCGTTTCCGAGCAAGAAGTACCCGATCACAGCCGCGAGCAGCACGATGATCGCAACGAGCACGATCGTCACGGTGTTGTTGCGGGGATTGGTACCGGCAGTCTCTTCCATAATCTTCCTTCCACCAGCTTGCGTGAACAGCGCTCGAGCGTTCGGACAGCATACGCCCTGCCAAAGTTCGACACAACGCCAGAGTCTGATCCGATGCCCATCGGTGGGGCCCGAGCCGCGGTTGTCGTATCCTTACGGTGTCCCGGTCGGGTGAGCCGGGGCACATCCACCGGGGAGGCGATGATGGGCGACCGCCCGCGACGAATACGGCGACTCGCCCGCGCGCGGTCAACCATGCGCATCTCAACGCGGGTACAGCTCGTGATGGTCGTATCGGCTGCGGTCGTATTCACCATCATCGCTGTGATCGTTGGATTGGGTGTCACAGACTACGCGCGCACGCTCGCCTCCCTCGAAGTGACCGCGCGGCTGGATCGGCTTCGTACGCACCTCGAGTTGGAAGCCGCGCAGCTCGATGCTCTCACCGCCGGTTTCGCAGCCTCACCAGCCCTCTACCGTGCAACCGAAGAGGGTGCCGGCAGTGCACCTGTCTCCGGTTTCGAGCAATGGCTGGACCGGCAACCCGACAGCAGGGTGGTCGTCTGGATCCG
>CAZOSR010000041.1:0-11985 GCA_964582445.1 uncultured Coriobacteriaceae bacterium
CCACGTGGATGATCCGCATGTGCGTCTTGCGCTGGACTGCCTGCGCCTCAAGCTCCGCGAAGTCAAGATCCTCGGAAGCTACCCGGTGGCCGGGTAGGCGCACCCTGGGGGCTTCGCGCCCCCGTGCGCCGGTGTTGCGAAGGGGCACCGCTCATCGGCGGGTATCGACCGCCGACACCTCATTCGGACGCGCGCATTGCGCTCCCGGCTGCATATCGCTATAAGGAGAGCTAATGCAAGGAATAAGCCCGCGTGACTGAATGGAGCCTCCTATGAGCGATCAGGCTGTGGACTACCATCCGATGTGGGACGAGCTCGGGCTCGACCTGCCCACGCACGACGCGCTGCTGGAGGCGGTCGGCCAGCTCTTTGGCGACGCGTACCTCACGCAGGAGAACCGCCCCACGGGCATGGATTACCTCAACTTCGTGATGAGCGAGGTCCACGGCCTGCGCATCAAGGAGCTTGACGACTTCCGCAAGTCGGGCGGCAAGGTGTTCGGCACGTTCTGCCTGTACGTTCCGGAGGAGATCATCCGGGCCGCTGGCGCGTGGTCCGTGGGCCTGTGCGCCGGAGCCGAGTTCGCCTACGACGAGGTCGAGCAGATCATGCCGCGCAACACCTGCGCGCTCATCAAGAGCTTCATGGGCTTCAAGCTCGCTAGGGTCTGCCCCTACATCGAGTCGTCGGACCTCGTCATCGGTGAGACCACCTGCGACGGCAAGAAGAAGGCCTATGAGCTGCTCGGTGAGATCCACAACACGTGGGTCATGGAGCTTCCGCAGATGAAGCGCCCCGAGGACATCGCCATGTGGAAGGCGGAGGTCCGCGAGCTGGTGAAGAAGGCCGAAGAGGTCACCGGCAACACGATCACGGCCGAGTCGCTCCGCGCGGCCATAAAGGAGGTCAACGACAAGCGACGCGCGCTCCAGCGCATCGCCGCGGCTTCGGCGGCCGACCCGGCGCCGATCAGCGGGAAGGACCGCCTGCTCGCCACGCAGGTGGCCTTCTACGACGACGTGCCGCGCTTCACGCAGATGATGAACACGCTTGCCGATGAGCTTGAGGCGCGCGTTGCGGCGGGCGAGGGCGTGGCGCCCAAGGGGGCGAAGCGCGTGCTCGTTACCGGTACGCCGATGGCGCTTCCCAACTGGAAGATCCACGACATCATCGAGAAGGCCGGCGCCGTGGTCGTGGGCGAGGAGATGTGCACGGGCAGCCGCTACTACCAGGACCTCGTGCCCGAGGACGGCACCACGCTCGATGAGATGATCGACACTGTGGCCGAGAAGTACCTCGACATCAACTGCGCCTGCTTCACCCCCAACAAGGGACGCATCGATGACGTGATCCGTATGGCGGAGGACCTGGGTGTCGATGGCGTCATCGACCTGTCGCTCCAGTTCTGCGGCCTGTACGAGATGGAGTCGCACGGCGTGGAACAAGCGGTCCGCAAGGCCGGGCTGCCGGTCCTGAAGATCACGACCGACTACTCCATGGAGGACGTGGGCCAGCTCTCGACCCGCGTTGAGGCGTTCCTGGAGATGCTGTAGGCGATGCGGGTCCTCGGACTCGATATCGGTTCGCGGAGCATCGACGCGGTCTGGCTCGATGGCGACCGGATCGTTGACTGGGCGGTGGCCGACTCGGGGCATGACCCCGGGTCGGCCTCGGCCGCATTCGTGGAGCGCAAGGCGCATGACGTCATCGTCGCCACAGGCTACGGTCGGCACGTTGCCAAGGAGCGCTTCGGTTGCGCTGCCGTCACCGAGATCACCGCGTATGGGATCGGTTCGGCCGCCCTGTTCCCGGAGGCTGCATCGGTGCTCGACATCGGCGGACAGGACACGAAGGTGATCTCGCTCGGGCACGCCGGCCGCGTGGTCGACTTCGAGATGAACGACAAGTGTGCGGCCGGCACCGGGAAGTTCCTCGAGGTGATGGCCCGTGCACTCGGCTTCTCTCTGGAGGACATGGCCGAGAAGGCACGTGACGCCCAGGCTGGCATAGCCATCTCGAGCATGTGTACCGTGTTCGCCGAGAGCGAGGTCACCGGCCTGGTGCACCGGGGCGAGGACCGCGCGCGCATCGCACGCGGACTGCACGAGGCCATCGCCAAGCGCACCCTCGGCTCTCTCAAGCGCGTGAATGCTCGCGGGCCGCTCGTTTTCGCCGGCGGGGTGGCCAAGAACCCCGCGATGGTGGACCTTATCAGCAGCGGATTCGCTGGCGAGGTGTTGGTGCCCGAGGAGGCGCAGATCGTCGGCGCGTACGGCGCCGCACTCAGCGTAGGACGGGAGTGAGAGGAGCATCCGATGTCGAAGCGGATCATGATCACGAGCGATACGTTCGGGAAGTCGAACGCCGAACTCGGCGCCATCCTCATGCGCAGCTTCCTAGTGTCGCTGGCGCATGAGGAGAACGCACCGGTTGCCATCATGCTCAACAACGAGGGTGTCAGGTTGGCGTGCGAGGGATCTGAGGCTCTCGACGAGCTGCGGATGCTTGCCGATGCCGGCGTCACCATCACCGCATGCGGGACATGCCTGAAGCACCTGGGGCTTCAGGACAAGCTTGCAGTGGGCGCCGAGGGCAATATGTCCGGACTGGTTGCTGCGGTATGCGGTCCCGACGAGATCGTCACGATCGGCTGATCCCATGAGCGACATGTTGCAGATGGCCAAGGCCTTCTATGCTGACTGGCGTCGCTACGGCAAGGACGCGAAGAAGCACGAAGCGTGGATTCGCAAGCACGCACGCACTCGCGGGTGGAGTGTGAACCCGCGCTGGATGATCTACACGAACCTCAAGCTGTGGATTGCCGACGCGGAGGCAATGTACGGGCGCCGGTACTGCCCGTGCTACGAGCCATCGGGAGACCCAGATCTCGATCGCAAGCTGATCTGTCCCTGCCAGTTCGCACAGGCGGAGATAGACACGACCGGTTGGTGTCACTGCACGCTCTTCGGTCGCGGTGATCTCACCGCAGCCGACTACAAGCGCGCCGAGGACCAACTCATGGCCGAGTACCGGGGCACTCCGCTGCAGCTCGCTGACGGCGTTCTCGACACCCGCGGGCAGCACCTTGACCCTCTGCGTGGGTTGCCGGTGCCTGATGCGATCCATCAGGTGAAGCGCGCCATCGGAGCCGTCGGTCTGCCGCTGGACGTGATCGTGACTACGCGAACGGAGGCGTCGCACCTGGAGCGACTGGCCGAGTTGCGCGGCATGGGCTGCACAGTGAGCGAGGGCGACGGCGAGTGCAGGGTGAGGCTCTCGTGACATCACCCGCGCAGACCCAGATAACGCGGAAGTGCGACGGCAGTACTGGTACGCTGAACATCAGCCGACCGGAGAACGCCTGCATGCCTGTGTACATTGTCGACCTCCACAATCACACGCCCCTGATCCCCACCGACTACCGGGGTGACATCGGCACGACTCCACGCCAGATCGTGGAGCGAGCGCTCGAGGTGGGCATCGACGTATGGGGCATCGCCGATCACTGGAGCGTGGCCTACGGTCATCGCGTGGTGGATGCAGCGGAGGAGGTCTTCGCCGAGACCGGCCAACGGCTGCTCGTGCTGCCTGGCGCCGAGTTGAGGATCCGTCACCTCGGCGAGGAGACGCACATGGTGGCGCTCTTCCCGCCGCACGAGGAGGACGAGCGGTTTGACACGCTGCTTGCCTCGCTCGACCTGTACGATCCGGTGGCCCCGCTCGATGAGCTTCCGTTCTTCGCCCTCGACCGCGATCCGCTCGAGGTGGCGCGGCTCGTGAGCGAGGCGGGCGGCCTGTGTCACGTCGGGCACGTGGACCGCACCTTCGGCGACTACTGCTTCATGGACTCCGAGCTGGTGCACCACCTGGCCGAATGCGAACACGTCTCGGCGATCGAGCTCATCGACCACGCCTGCAGGAGCCGGTTCCGCGACGGGCTGGCGATCGCGCATGTCTCCTCGTCCGATTCGCATTCGCTCCAGGAGATGGGACGCCGGACGTCGACGCTGGAAATGCCCGAACTGTCGTTCGAGGGCCTACGTACGGCTTTGCGAGGGGCACGCCGCTAGTCCCGCGCTGCGAGCGGTTTCAGGTCTTCGATCCGGGGGATGCCAAGGGCACGGTGACCAGTCATCCGGTCGGCGAGGAATGCCGAGCGGTCTGCCGCGTCGAGCGCGAGCGGCATGACATCATCGCCCCGGAGCACGCCGAGCGAGCCGTGTGCACAACAGCTTTCGCCGTATGCCGTTACCTCGTCAGCGCCTGCGACACCTCCCGCGATCAGTAGCGGTACCGCTCCACCGCCGTGGTAGAGCGGGCCCGAGGCGGGGGTCTGGTGGTCGGGGCACACGGCCACGACGACTTCACCGCGTTCCACGAGCGGCACTAGCGGCGCCAGCGCGCGGTCGACGGCCTCGATGACCTCGGCCTTCCGGGCTGGATCCTTGCGGTGCCCGGCCATATCGGTGCGCTTGGTGTGCAGGTGGACGAACCCGTAGCCCTCGGCGAGCAACTCGAGCGTGGCGGCCACCCGTACCGCTACATCGGCTTCCGGATCGCGTGCCGTGCCGAATTCGCGGTGATCGAGTCCGACCGCGGAACCCAGACCCTTGTAGAGCGGACCTGATCCGAGCGTCACGCCGCGCATCCCGAAGCGGTGGCGAAACGGCGTGAAAAGCGCCGCAGCTCCGGCCCATTTCACGAGCATCGCGTCGAGTCGCTGACCGGCCAGCGTGGAGCGCGAATGCCGGATCCACTGATTGAGCACGCGGGCGGTGCGGGCAGCTGCCTCGGCGTCCGGCGCTTCCTCAAGCGGCTGCACCGCGAGCACGGCGGTGTCCGCATGCAGCGGGTCGGCATCGCTCACGAAATGGGAGAGCGGACGCCCATCGAGAGGGTGCAAGAACAGCAGCCCCTGGAGCGCCCCGGTGTGCGTGAAGCGAAGCCGAACCCCGTCGATCTCAGCGTCGAGCGCAGAGCCTGCCAGATAGGGCGCGTCGCCAACACGAGGATCCGGCCGCTCCTCGATCCACAACACCCCGTCGCGCTCGCTCACTCGTGCGGCATTGGCTCTGAGGACCACCTCGCCGGGAGCCGGTCCCCGGCCCTCGCCGAGCGCTTCCAGCAGTCCGCGGCCAGGGAACTCCCCGGGGGCGTACCCGAAGAGCGCAAAGTGCGCCTGGTGCGAACTCGGGGCGAGTCCGGGGCCGACCGGATAGAGCAATCCGCACCTTCCGAGAGCGGCGAGACGGTCGAGATTGGGGGTGCAAGCAGCTTCGATGGGTGTGCGTGGACGCACACCGCCAGCGTTCAGCCCGGGTATCTCTCCGGAGAGTGCCTCGTACGGGCGGTCGCCCGCCCCATCGGGCACGATGAGTACGATCGGTCGCAGTGCGCTGCTGGCACTCACAGCGTGGCCCCTCTCCTCGCACGGTGCGCCTGAGGGCGTTCACCAGCTAGTATGTCACAGGGGCCGAAGCCGACGAGGGGGTATACGGATGGCGTATGAGATGCCGATGGACTACACGGAACGCGCGCGTGAGCGGTTTGGACCGCGGGCTGCCGATTATCGAAACAGCCCCCTGCACGCGGGCGGCCCGGACTTGACGATGCTGATCGAGTGGCTTGACCCGCAATCTGCCGAGCGCGCGCTGGATGTGGCGACCGGCGGCGGACACGTGGCGCTCGCGCTGGCCCGCTGTGGTGTTGACGTCGACGCGTGTGACATCACCCCGGAGATGCTCGATGCGGCGCGGGGATTGCTCGCGGACAACGACTGCACAGCCCGATTCATCGTTGCCGAGGCCGGCGCGCTTCCGTACGAGGACGGGACATTCGACATCGTGACCTGCCGAATCGCAGCACACCACTTCCCTGACGCACAGGTGTTCTTCAACGAGGTTGCACGCGTGCTCAGGCCGGGTGGCCGCCTTGGGTTCCAGGATCAGACGCTTCCATCAGAAGGCCCTTCGGCCGTGCTCACGGATGTCTTCGAGCGCACGCGAGACTCGAGCCACAATCAAGCGTATAACGAGGTGGGATGGAAGACGCTCATCGAGCGGGCGGGAATGGTGATCGAGCGGTCGCATCTGGTGGATAAGCGGCACGATTTCGCCGATTGGACCTCCCGGCAGGGTTGCAGTGAGGCGACGGTGGCGGAGCTTACGCGGCAGATGGATGAGGCACCAGAGGGGATGCGCCGATGGTTGGCTCCCGAATACGACGGCGAGAGGCTCATCGCGTTCAACAACCGCCACCTGGTGGTCCTGGCCACCAGGCCGCGGTGAAGTGGCGGATCGCATACCCGACTGTGCTCGCGGCGGCGCTTGTCGCCGCATGCGTGCTTGCCGGATGTGCGGGCGACACGGGCCGGGAGCGATCCGATGCAGGCCCGGCAAAACCTGCAGTCACCCGGCTTGAGGATGTGGAAGTGCTGGAGTACGAGGGTCAGAAACTCGACTCCGTGGACGCTTTCCGGGAGAACTCCATCGCCGGTCCGCAGTCCGTTGATGTTGCAGCGTACGAGCTCAGCGTCTCCGGCCTGGTGGACGACCCCGCCACGTACACGTACTCGGAGGTCACGAGCGGCTTCCCTGGCTACGAGAAGGTCGTGCGGCTCGACTGCGTGGAGGGGTGGGGTGCGACGATCCTGTGGCGAGGTGTACTCGTGCGTGACATCCTCGACCTCTCAGGCGTGCGATCCGGAGCCCGAAGCGTGGTCTTCTCGGCCGCCGACGGTTACACGACATCGTTCCCCGTCGACTACTTCTACGAGAACGACATCCTGCTGGCATACGCGATGAACGGGATCACGCTGCCCGCCGAGCGAGGATACCCGTTCCAGCTCGTGGCCGAGGACAAGTGGGGCTACAAGTGGTGCAAGTGGGTGACAGGCATCGAACTCGTGGCCGATGAGGATCCGGGTGGCTACTGGGAGGACCGCGGGTACAGCAACGATGGAGACCTCGGCGAGTCGTTCTTCGGCGACTGACGTACTGAAGGAGGGGCTATGTTCAAGGAGTTCAGGCAGTTCGCGATCAAGGGGAACATGGTCGATCTGGCGATCGGCGTCATCCTTGGAGGCGCATTCGGCGGAGTGGTGACATCGCTCGTGAACGACGTGCTGATGCCGCCCCTCGGAGCGCTCCTTGGCGGTGCCGATTTCTCCAACCTCATGTGGGTCATCAAGGAAGGTTCGACGGCCGCTCCATATGCGACGCCGGCGGCTGCCGCTGAGGCTGGTGCTACCGTCATGGCGTACGGAGCCTTCATCAACACCGTGATCAACTTCCTGATAGTGGCGTTCGCGATCTTCCTCGTCGTCAAGGCGATCAACAAGATGCGCAAAGCCGAGGAGGAGGCTGTCACCACCAAAGAGTGTCCGTTCTGCAAGAGCGACATCGCACTCGAAGCGACGAAGTGCCCCGCCTGCACGAGCGAGGTCTGACGGTACCTGCTACGACCAACATGCCGCACCCGGGTACACCGCCACGGCAGCGTATCCGGGTGCGGGACTGATCGACCACGGCAGGCTCTAGCGCCGCGTACCGGTTACGTCCCAGGTTGCCTTGTAGAGGTGGCCTTCGGTGTCTGCGTCGATCGAGCCGATCATCGTTCCGTTGAACGTGTCGCCGGCGGTCTGATCGCCGTGGACTTCGATGGTGCTCGTCCACATCGCGCCCGTCTCATCAGCGTACGTCGCAACGGCATCGATCACCCAGCCGCCATCGTCGGCCTCGATGGTGCCCGTGTAGTCGTGCTTGATCGCCTGGTCAGCACTGTTGTACGAGGTGAACGCCACGGTGCCGTTCTGCACTGTTACAGAGTCCCATACGGCACCCGGTTGATCGGCTGCCATGGTCATCATCGTGTTGTCGATCTCCGTGAGCACCGTGCTGACATCCCAGCTGCCCTCGAGGCTCTGAAGCGGGTCGTCTTCGGCGCCCTGTCCGGCGGTTCCATTCTCGGCAACCGCCTCGGTCTCAACTCCTGCATCGGCCCCGGCGTCATCTTCCGTTGCGACGCCATCACACCCCCACAGACCAGTTGCCAGGGCAAGAACGATCAGCAGGACGATCAGGTTCGACCGGATCCGCATGGGCAACACCCCCTTCAGAGGGTGTGTACCCAACCGTGGAAGGGCGGGGCGAGTTGCCGGTGGCTCAGCCCGCAAAGACGCGTCGTACAACGGCCTCAAAGTCCGCGGCAGGGGCACCATCCCGCTCGGCCCGCCAGGCATCGACCACCGCGCGCCCGATCGGTTCAAGGTACTGGACCACATACCTGCGGTATCCGTCGGCGTCGTAACTCACGGTTCCGTCGAAGTTCACGTAGTTGCCTGAGAGCTGGCAGCCAAGTTGTCCTGAGCCCTGGCTCCAGTTCCCGCCCACGAGTCCGGTGATGTCGGCCCCGCTTGCCTCACGGATGGGCTGCATGAGTTCGATGCCCGCATACGTAAGCACACGGATGGCTGCATCGATGCCCTCCGGCATCTGCGAGAGCTTGATGCGGCCATCATGCGTGTTGCGCTCGCCGGCCACCACAGGCGCGTTGCCGTGCGACCACGCGAGCGGCACACGCAGCAGGTGTAGGTAGAGATGGCATGCCAGGCAGGGGGAGCAGTTGTTGAAACGCCGCTTGATCTCAGCACACGGTCGGGCATTCATTGCGGACCAGAGTGCGGGGTCGGAGAGCGGAATCGGGTCGTGTATCACGACCTCGTCCCCAAGAAGCACTCTCAGTGTGGCGACTGCTCGCATCGGGGCGTCCCGGTCGCCTGTCTCTGTGCCGGTGTATGCGACCGTAGGAACGAGTTCTCGGAAGTGACGCTCGCGTACCGCAGCCACGGCGGCAGCGACGCTGTCGCGTCCGGCGATCTCGACGATTGCGATGGATGGTTCCATGCTGAGAGTGTACCCGAGCGGCGTCGGCGCGCATCGGGGAGCCTACTGAGGTCTCCCCACGATCTCCCATGTGCCCGTATAGGCCGGAGTCTCACCGCTCGCATCAACATGCCGAGTCAATGTGCCGGTGAAACCGCCCTCGTCTGAGTGCGAGATGGACAGGTCGATGTAGCCGGAGAGCATCTCGCCTTGCGCATCGGCTCCCGTGACAAGCCCGTTGTACGACCAGCCTTCCGCAGCCTCGGAGATCAGCCCAACGTACCTGCGGTCACCGATGTACACGGTCATGTTTTCACCGAGCACCATGAACTCCCACGTGCCTGACGGGTCCGCATCCTCGGGCGAGACAGACGCGGGTTGGAGCTGTGGAGCGGAGGCTGTCAGTGTCCAGAATCCCTCGAGGTACGCGAGGTCTGGCGCGTCCATTGGAGTCTCCGGCGATACCACGGGAGGCTGTGATCCGGTGTCAGCGGCGGGCGGAAGGGCAGAGGGCGGGGCGGGGTCGGTCGAGGTGGAAGCCGCGCAACCTGGGACTCCGATCGCAAACGTCAGCAGGACCGCCGCTGTGCATATGGACGCGCGCATCCGCATGACCGCCACCTCCTAGAGGCAGTGTACAGTGTCACCCGCCTACACACACAGAGCGTGAGTGCGTTATTGTACAACTGCGTACGGTAAGCGACGTGCCATTGGGGGATGGCATACCGCGCGACATAGCGGGGTGGCCTGTACGGCCAGCGGACTGTGGGGGGCGACACATGTCCAGTATGCAGGTGATCGATGTCGATGAGTCGTTGGTCGGGCCCTTCCTGGACTATGCACGAGCGTACGGTCCGCAGCATGACGACTCGTATCTCGCACCGGAGGACCTTGCGCGCTTCGATCCTCGTACGGAACCTGCCGTGATCGCGCTCGACGACAGTCACTCGGTGGTGGGGGCGGCTTCCGTGATGCTGTCGGGCTTCGCGGAGCAGGGTGCCGCCCGTTTCCGGATCCTTCATGCGCTTGACCCCGCGCACTACCCCGCTCTGCTCGATGCGATTCTTGAGCGCGTGCCTACGACGGTGGAGCGTGCGTTCCTGTTCCTTCCTGAGCACTCCGGGGACGTCCAGGATGTGCTCGGCACACTCGGATTCGGCATCTGTCGGCGAGCTTACGTACTGCGCCACCCCGATCCGCGCAATGTCGCACGCGTGGAGTATCCCTCGGAGACGCAGGTGCGGGGTGCGACGGCGGCCGTGGCGGGTGACTGGGCGAGTGTGGTCAATGCAGCCTTCAGGGGGCAGCCGGGCCGCTCCGACATGGACCGGGAGCGTGCCGGCCAGATGCTCGCATCACCGCGGGTCCTGAGTGGCGCAACGCTCATCGCATACCGCGGTGGCATTCCTGCCGGCGTGGTGCTGACGGTGACCGATGCATCGGACCCATGTGCCTCCGAGATCGAGACGCTCGCGGTGACACCGGGCCACCAAGGCATGGGTGTTGGGCGTGCGCTGCTACACGACGCTGTCTTTGCGGCAGGCCGCCAGGGTTGCCGCTGGGTGGACCTCTCGGTGAGCACTGTGAACCGAAGGGCGATCGCGTTGTATCTCGACTCAGGCTTCAGGGCCGAGGAGATTCGCGTGTGTTGGGAATACCGAGTGTCCTGACCCCTGTCGCGGTCAGACCATGCGGTACCGGTCGGCGCACGGTATGCTAGCGTAGAGCGCTCGACCGGAGGAGGCGTATCTATGGCCGAAGATGTGGCCCCGACCCAACCGCACGCCCTCGAATGGACCTATCGCGTCCCCTTGCTGACCAGCGGGTTCATGTTGTGGGATTTCCTCAGGGTCTCCGTCATCTCCGTGGTCGTGATGTACCTCCTTGTGGCACTCATGGGCCTGCTCGTGGAGGGTGAGTTCGTGGTCCTGCCGCTTCAGGTGTTCGCGTTGGTGCTCGGGATCATGTTGGTGCTGTTCGTGCTTGCGTCACTGCTTCTCGGCAACCACGTCACCATGAGCTTCGCAGTGCGTCCCGATGGCGTTGCGTATGCCATGGGCTCACGCGAGAGGAAGATGAACCGGGCAACCGTGGTCCTCGGTGCGCTGAGCGGGGCGCCTGCCACCGCAGGTGCGGGCCTGCTGGCGGCATCGCGTGAGAACGGCGGATGGACGTGGGAGCAGCTGCATCGGGCGCGGTACTTCCCGGGCTCGCGCGTCATCTCGCTTCGCAACTCGTGGCGCACGGTGCTGCGCCTGCATTGCACCGCGGAGAACTACGAGCAGGTGGCGATCGCCGTTGCGGACGGCATAGCGCGCGGTGCCCGGTCCAGAGCTGCCGGGGAGGCCCGCTGACGATGCGTGTCACGGTCACAGGTGTCACCCCCGAGACGCGTGGTGCATTCGTTGACTACGCGCTCGCGCACGGCCATGAGCATGATGAGTCGTTCACCAGTGCTGAGGACCTTCTCGGTTTCGATCCGGCACACGAACCCGCCGCCATCGCCTTGGCTGCGGCCGGGAGTATCGTGGGCGCCGCATCGGTGATGTGGGAGGGATATGTCGAGAAGTCGAGCGCCCGGTTCCGCATCCTGCACGCCAACGACTTCATCGCCTACCCGCTGCTCATCGAGCATGTGCTTGCACAACTGTCCGGCGCTACCAGACGGGTCTTCGCATTCCTGCCGCCGTCGGACGACTACGCTGTGCAGGCAGTGACCACAGCAGGGTTCAAGACCACGCGACGCTCGTTCGTGCTGGAGCATGACGCTCCGGCCTCGGTGTCGGTGCCTGACGCTCCGTCCGGATTCAGCATCATCCCGGCCACGCCGTTGGTCGCCGGCATGTGGGCTGAGGTGGCGAATGCGGCGTTCATGGACTTCCCGTGCCGGCATTTCATGAGCGTGGAGCAGGCTCGCGTTCTTCTGCCGCGGCCACGTGTGATCGCTGCGGGCACACTCATCGCGCGCCGCGCGGGCATTCCCGCTGGAGTCGTGCTGTCGGTCGCCCATCCCGAGGCTCCGGGTCTCGCTGAGATAGAGTCGCTCGGGGTAGTGCCTTCGGAGCAGGGGAGAGGTCTCGGGCGGCCGCTGCGGCGCAGCGCG